>JBEBAF010000208.1:0-3312 GCA_041159045.1 Actinomycetota bacterium | reverse complement strand
CGACCCCGAGGCCCTCACCGGCCAGACCAAGGTCGAAGCGTTGAACTACAAGACCAAGATGACGAAGTACTCGTCTGACCAGAAGTTGAACGGCACCGGATTCGCGACGCAGGGTTACACCGGCATCATGAACATCTGGGCAGTCCTCAACGAGGTCGGCGGCGTGAAGGCAACCGGCGAAGACGTCCGCAAGGGCTTCAAGCAGACCAAGAACCACCACGCGTTCGGTGGCGCTGGCATCTCCTGCCAAGACGCAACCAAGCCGTACGTCGCGGTGTGTGCATCGCTCGTCAGCGCCAGCCAGTGGAACGGCAGCGCACTCAAGGCCGTCAAGACCGCCCAAGACTTCTCGGGTCTGACCGTTGTCGGTAAGGGTGACGCACTGCGTACCACCGAAGTCAAGTAATCATTTCGCGACAACGTCGCGAAAGAACGGGAAAAGCCCCGGCCTCACGGCCGGGGCTTTTTTCATGTGCCCACCACAGTCACACGATCTTTCTCACAGCGCACGCACTTCCCCGTTGCGTCCGGGTTGCGGAGTCACAAGCGGATCGATGCTGCGCACGACAACCGTGCGCTTGATTGCCAGCCGACCTTCGCGTGCGATGCGCACCTTCACGTAACACACGCCGGGCTTCGCCACGCGCAACGCCGCAGTCAGCGACGGCGTCAACACATTGCGACACACCGTCACGTTCGGCACCGACATCTCGACCTTCACGCTGCTCCATGCGTGGTTGCTGACACTGCGCGTTGGCTTGATGCTGCCCACGATGAGTGCCGAGGGAACACGTACACCCGAAACGCGTGCAACACGGGTGACGGGCAACAGCGCACCAACACGCACATTGATGGTGTGCAGCCGCGGAATGCGCACGTTCGTCACCGACGCCGCAGAAGCGGCCTGCGGCGCAGCAACGGCCTGCTTCTCGATCACCGGCACTTCCGGTTCACGCACCACATTCGGTTCCGCTGCAGTTGTGGATGGCGACGGCACCGTTGCGACGGGTTGTTCAGCAATCGGCGCGCTGTCATTCGGCACGGGGCTGGCAGGGGTCGGTTCAGCAGGGGGTGTTGTGGGCGTCGACGGAGTATTCGTCGCCGGTACCTGCACAGCAGCAATCAACTCGACGGCCGCCGCATTCGTGGTGAGGCTGTGATCGCCGGCCTGGCCGAACGTCGAATCACCCCAGCACACCACGGCACCGCGATCGGTGAGCACACACGTGTGGTTCGCGCCGGCTGCAACGTCGACGATGTCGGAACCGGGAACCGGGTCGACGGTTTCTCCCAGCTGACCCGCACTCGATGCTCCCCAGCACACCACGGTGCCGGCCTCGGTTGCCGCACACGTGTGGTTCGCACCGGTTGACACTCGCGCGATGCCCGACTCGATGTCGTTCGGCGTCAACTGACCCATGGTGTTCGCACCCCAGCAGTGCAACCCGCCCACGGTGGTGCGCACGCATGTGTGTCCGCCACCTGCACTCACCAACGCGACGTTCGGATACGTGACATCACCGGTGCGGCCGTCGGCTGCACGACCCCAACACTGCATACGGCCGACCGCGCGCACCACGCACACGTGGTTCGTTCCCGCATCGATGTCGACCGCATCGAAAATACCCGTCACCGATGTCGGGGTGTTGCGCATGATGCGGGTTGAATCGCCCACCTCGGCGTACTGATTTCGGCCCCAGCACTGCGCTGCACCGTTCGACAGCGCCACACACGTGGTGAATCCACCCGCGGTGATGCGTACGGCGGTTGCGGCGGTGGAGGCAAGCGTAACGAGTTGTGGAGTTAACTGACTCACGTAACTTCCGATTCCTAGTTCGCCGTAGCCATTCGATCCCCAGCAGAAGACCCGACCGTCACGCGCCAGCGCGCACGAGTGAAACGCACCGGCCGCCACCTGCACGATGTGGGCATCGGCGGGCAGCACCACGTCGACGGGCCGTGCCGACGATTCGTAGTCGGGGTTGCCCAGCTGCCCGAAGGCGTTGTCGCCCCAGCAGCGCACCGCACCGTTGTCGGCGACGGCACACGTGTGGTTGTCGCCGGCGGCAAGGCCCACCACGGGGCTGTCGGCATAACTGGCTGCCGCAGCGGGCCGCGGAGCAGCGAAAGCGGCAAGCAGCGTCGTGAGGATGAAACCGCAACGGACGAAACGAAGAAGTGGTGAGTGGCGTGTCATGCCCGTTCAGAGCAACCACACCCCCATCCGCGGACACTTTTTACGGGAACTTCCCGCAGCGCGTCAGAACTTGGTGGCGATGATGGTGAAAAGGCCGATGAAACCCACGGCGGTCATAGAACCCATGGCCCACAGTCCTGCAACGATCCCATTGAGTCGGTCGTTCACTCCATTGACCCGCGAGGCCAAGTGATCGACGTCGGAAACACGTGCCACGTCTCCCCACCCGGCGGGCGGTAGATGCTCCATCACGGTGTCAGCCACTTTGTCTCCCATCAATCTGCGGAATTGGAGGTGCATATCGAGTCGGTCAGCTTCGGTAATTGCCATGGTAGGGCTCCTGTCGTCGGTTGTCATCCCATGTGTGCAACAGGGCGAACAAACTAGGCGCAGTTTTTCGAGGTGAGTTCGAGGTAGGCGGTCGTCATGTTGCCCTTGGTGTCGGTCACCCGCACCTCGACCACGAAGGGCTCGACGACCGTCGACGAGCCTTTGAGAACGTAGAAGTTGTAGACACTGCCGGCAACCGACGTGGGTGAGTTGAGCGTCGACTTGTAGCGCCCGGCGACAACGGACTTGACCCCATCGATGTCGGTGACGTTCACACCCAGGGTGATGCCGGCACCGCCCTTTGACAAGTCCTTGCATGTCGCCAAGGTGACAATCGACTTGGACGACAACGTGGTTGTCGGGGCAACCGTCGGCGTCACAATCGGCGCGATGGTTGTCGTTGCCGGCGTGGTGACGACAGTCGTTGCGACGAGCACCGACGACACCGGTACCGAATCAACGACAACGGTGACGGGCGGCGCGGCGGTGGTTGTCGTCGCTTTCGTCGACTTCTTCGCAATCGACGACGCCGTCACCGAACCAGAAGGTGACAGCGACGACGCCGTTGACGGTGACAATGTGGTCGACGAGACGGTTGCTGCAACGTCGGTGGAAGCAGTCTCGGCGATCGTCGTTGGTTCCGTGACTTCCGCAACCGACGTCGTGGCTTCGATGACATCGATCAACCGCGGCGACTCGCCGAATTGGTTCGCGACCACTCCGACGAAAACGAGGAAGGCGACACCCGCCACCGAGGTGATGAGGCCGCGTCGGCGGAACAACCG
>JBEBAF010000207.1:0-2555 GCA_041159045.1 Actinomycetota bacterium | reverse complement strand
CTGCGGATCGTCGACGACATCGCCAACTCGAAGAGCAAAGTTGATGCGGGATTCATCGCCTCCGACGTACCGAAGAGTGACTACGACACGATCCAACAGCTCGGCACGGTCATGTTGGCGCCCGTGTACTTGATCGCCCACAAAGAATCGAACGTCACGTCGATCACCGACTTCAAGAACCGCACCATCACGCTCTATCCGAAAGACAGCGCCGCATGGGATGCATGCCAATACGTTCTCGGCAACTATGGGGCTACCCCTTCGCCGGCACGCACGCAATACGGCAACGGGAAGACCATTGTCGAGAACGTCACAACCGGCGTCACCGACGTTGGTTGCTTCATCGACGTACCGTCCGGCGCAAACCTCGAATACGCAAAGACGATTCTCAACCCACTCACGAATCCAAATCTTCGGTACATCGAGATTCCTCAGGCACTCGCCCTGCAGGCTCGCAAGGATTATCTCCGACCCTCAACGGTGCCTTCCGGCGCGTTCCGCGTTCACCCACCGCGACCCGACACTGACATCGAGACAACGAGTGCCAGCATCACTTTTGTCGCGAAGAACGACCTTCCCCGCGAACTCGTCATCATGATCTCGCACAAACTGGCCGAGCAGTACCGCGGGTCCACTTCGGCCAACCAAGCAGGCGAACTTCCCAACACCAAGTACCTCAACTTGCCCGCGTTCCGGGAAGCAACCGACATCTATTCGAACGGACTCCCCTGGCTCTATCGAAAGTTCTCGTACCGAACAGCCGGCTTTCTCGACAAGTTCTTCGGTCGCTACGGCATCGTTCTCACGCTGCTGTTCATCGTGCTCTCGTTCACATCGATGTTCGGACTCCCCAGTCCATACGGACTGATCGTTGGAACGCGACCGCGACGCATGTTGTTGATCGTCGAGGCAATCGACCGGCGCACCCAGCAAAACGGTTCGCTGTCGCGAAGCGACCGACGCAAACTCGAAACGATCGAACGCTGGCTGAACAAGGAATCCGCCGGCCTCGATGGCCTCGAAGATCGCCTCAAATCGGTGCGCGCCAGCCACCGCAGCGACTGACCCCAGAGCCGCATTCCGCCTTTGTTCCCGTGATTTGGCAGATCGGGCTATGTTTACGGTGTAAACGTTTACAGCGTCAACAAATCCCGTGAGAAAGGCCAACACATGCGCACAGCACGCATTCGCTCAATCTTGATCGGAGCCGCATGCGTGCTTGCTGCGGCCTCGTGGAGTTCCACCGCACATGGCGCGGCCACTGACGGCATCGTCGTTACGTCACCAACTGCCGCCGAGGCCACAACTTGGCGTGGGGTCACTTACGGCAACAACACGTTCGTCGCGGTTGCCCAAGGTGGCACGAATCGCGTGATGACAAGCCCCGATGGCACCACCTGGACTTCACGTTCGATCGACGCTCACGACTGGCGCAGCGTTGCCTATGGCAACAGCAAGTTCGTGGCACTCGGATACACGTCGAATCGCACGTCGGTTAGTACCGACGGCACCACATGGTCAGCGTCGACAGTCGTGCCCGAATTGAACGACTGGAAGTCGATCGCGTTCGGTAACGGCACCTTCGTTGCGGTTGCCGGTTCGGGAACACACCGCGTCATGACCAGCACCGATGGCAGCAACTGGACGGTCCAAACCGCATCCGCCGCCAGTGGCTGGGTGTCGGTCACCTACGGCGGAGGCAAGTTCGTCGCCGTTGCCGACAGTGGCACCGACCGCGTGATGTACAGCACCGACGGAGTCACCTGGACTTCGGCATCTGCCGCTGCCGCAAACTCATGGAATGCAGTCACGTACGGCAACGGAAAGTTCGTCGCCGCATCAACCGACGGGGCCCAGCAATTCATGTACAGCACCGACGGAATCTCGTGGACCTCCGCGACTGCGCCGATCGCCGGCTACTGGCAAGGCGTCGCTGCTGGCTACGGCTACTTCATGGCGATCTCTTCGACCGGCACCGACCGCCTCGCGGTCAGCACCGACGGCATCACATGGGTGTCGCTGAGCGGCGCGAACGCAAGCTCGAACTGGGAAGGCATCGCCTACGGCAACGGACGTTTCGTTGGCGTTGCAAACGTCGGAACGGTTCTTGTCGTTCTCGCAACTCTGCCAACCACAACCACGTCGACAACAACCACGGTTGCACCCACGACAACCGTCGCCGCCACGACAACCGTCGCAGCAACCACAACCGCAGCAACCACTGCGACGACTACCGCAACAACCAAGGCACCAACGGCGAAGTCGAAGTCACTCCCCTCAACCGGATCGAACCCCGGTGTCTTGGCGCTGGCAGCAGCAAGCCTGCTTGCCATCGGCGTCTTCATGCGCCGCCCACGACGCGAGGCCTGACCGCTTCAATTGCCCAGTGGTCTTCGGGCCACTGGGCAATGCGTCACCAGAAGTTCACCACCAATTGCCAAGGGCCTGAACCCCTTTTGAGAGATTCAGGCCCTCATGATGTGGTGAGACTTCACGTACTCGTAGTCGGGGCCCAGCGGACTTCGTTGCTACGAGGACCAATGCAAGTCGTCGAG
>JBEBAF010000206.1:0-2871 GCA_041159045.1 Actinomycetota bacterium | reverse complement strand
CCACTGACTTCGATCTGATGAATCGTCTGCGGAATCGAGATGTTCGGGCTGTGGAGATAGCGCGCGTTCTGCGGCTGGTACGAATGGTTCGCCTCGGCGAGCATCATCTTGATCGAGCTGCACGCCGACTTCGTGGTGGGCATGTAGGCAACCTTTACCCGCGGAGCAACAAGGGTGTGCCCAACGAACAGGGCACGTTCGGTCCAGACGGGAGGTTTGCGCGAGAACATCAATCAGTCGGCTTCCACAGATGACGAAGCGCCGAGATGAGTTCCTCGGCACATTCGGTCACACTGCGGTTCGACGTTACCAAGACCAATTCGGGCGATTCGGGAGCCTCGTAGGGCGCATCGACTCCGGTGAGCCCGGTCAGTTCGCCGGCCTTCTGCTTGGCATACAAACCCTTGGTATCGCGCTCGGCGCACTCGGCCACAGGAGTTGCGACGAAGATTTCACCGAAGGGCAGACCGGCGTCGTGATGCCGCCGACGCACGGCGTTGCGTCCTGCCGTGAACGGGCTGATCACGGGAACGAGAACCACGTGACCCGAATCGGCAAGCGTGAGGGCGACCTCGCCCACGCGGCGCACGTTCTCGGCACGATCGGCGTCGGAGAACCCGAGGTCGGCGTTCAATCCATGACGCAGGTTGTCGCCGTCGAGCACATAGCTGCTCACCCCGGCATCGAACAGCAACTTCGCGGCCTCATTGGCAACCGTCGACTTGCCCGACCCCGACAATCCGGTGAGCCACAGCGTTGCTCCGGCATGGCCGTATTTCTTCTGTCGATCACCACGACCGACGGACTGCTGGTGCCAGCGAATGTCGCTCACTCGCGAGGCGGCAGCAGCATGCCGGCTGCGGCGGTTGCGCCCGTCGAGTCATCGACGAGGATGAACGAACCAGTAACGCGGTTGTGCTCGTAGTCGTCGCGCAGCAGCGGCTCGGCCGTATGCAGCGTGATCCGGGCGATGTCGTTCATCGCAAGTGACCCCTCGGGCGCTTTGCGGTGCAGATCGCTGATGTCGAGCACGTAACGCACTTCGCCAATCTTCGCACGTGTCGAACGCGTGGTGTGCTTCAGCGTGTACAACTTCGCCGGGTTCAGCGGCGCGTTCGAATCGAGCCAGCAGACCATCGCATCGTGGTCTTGGACGACCCGTGGGCGGTTGTTCGGACGACAGATCATGTCGCCGCGCGTCACCGACAAATCGTCGGCGAGCAGAACCGTGACTGCCGCGCCGGGGACGGCCTCTTCGAGCGGGCCGTCGGCCGAGTCGATTCCGGTGACGGTCGACGAGAGACCGCTGGGCAGTACCACGATTTCATCGCCCACCCGGAGGACTCCCCCGGCAACGGTTCCGGCGTAGCCGCGGTAGTCGTGGTGTTCCGCCGTGCGCGGACGGATCACGTACTGCACGGGGAAACGCACGTCGATCTTGTTGTCGTCGCTGGCCGTGTAGACGTTCTCGAGGTGGTGCAGCAGGGTTGGCCCCTCGAACCACTTGAGGTCATCGGAGCGCTCGACGACGTTGTCACCCTTCAGTGCGCTGATTGGTAGGAACGTGACGTCGCGCAGCTGCAAACGTGATGCGAAGTTTTCGAAGTCTTCGCGGATTTCCTTGAATCGCGCCTCGCTGTAGTCGACGAGGTCCATCTTGTTCACGCAGACGACGAGATGAGGAACGCCGAGCAACGACGAGAGGATGCTGTGACGGCGCGTTTGTTCAACAACGCCATGACGCGCGTCGATGAGGATGATCGCAAGATCCGCAGTCGACGTGCCGGTGACCATGTTGCGCGTGTACTGAACGTGACCAGGGCAGTCCATGATGACGAACGAACGGTTCGGCGTGGCGAAGTAACGGTGCGCGACGTCGATGGTGATGCCCTGCTCGCGCTCGGCGCGCAGGCCGTCGGTGAGAAGCGAAAGGTCGACATAGTCGTCGCCACGACGCTTGCTGACGGCTTCGACGTGCTCGAGCTGATCCTCGAAGATGCTCTTCGAGTCGTACAGCAAACGTCCGATGAGCGTTGACTTGCCGTCGTCGACGGAGCCCACGGTGGCGAATCGCAACTGACGCATCAGAAGTACCCCTGTCGCTTGCGGTCTTCCATTCCGGCTTCCGAGATCTTGTCATCGGCGCGCGTTGCACCGCGTTCGGTCACACGGGCAACCGCGGTTTCGGCGAGAACGTCGTCGATCGACACAGCCGACGATTCAACGGCGGCCGTGCACGTTGCGTCGCCGACGGTACGGAAGCGCACCATCTGTTCGAATACTTCCTCGTTCGCTTCGGGGCGCAGGAATTCGGTGTCGGCCATCAACATGCCACCGCGGCGGAACACGGGGCGCTTGTGCGCAAAATAGATGCTGGGCAGCTCGATGTTGTGTTCCTTGATGAAGGTCCAGATGTCGAGCTCGGTCCAATTCGACAGCGGGAACACACGGAAGTGCTCGCCCTGCTTGTGGCTGGTGTTGTAGATGTTCCAGAGCTCGGGACGCTGGTTCTTCGGATCCCATTGACCGAATGTGTCGCGGTGCGAGAACACACGCTCTTTCGCACGGGCGCGCTCTTCGTCGCGACGGGCACCGCCGAGAACGGCATCGAACTTGTTCTCGGCGATCGCGTCGAGAAGGGCCACGGTTTGCAACGGGTTGCGCGACGGAGCATCGGCCACCTTGCCGGCGTCGATCGCGGCCTGGACCGAGGCGACAGTGAGATTCAGGCCGAATTGGGCCAGACAGCGGTCGCGAAAATCGATGACTTCGGGGAAGTTGTGCCCTGTGTCGACGTGCATCACGGCGAAAGGAAGCCGAGCCGGGGCAAATGCCCTGACAGCCACGTGCAGCATGACAACGGAGTCTTTG
>JBEBAF010000205.1:0-3153 GCA_041159045.1 Actinomycetota bacterium | reverse complement strand
CCATCACCGCCCTTCGTGACAACGCGGTGCGCCGGTGATACGGCACGCGAACGACGTATCTCAGACGAATGACGAGCGGCGACGGCAACGCGAATCTCTCGGCACGCAACGAAGTGCCGTCGTCTTCCACGAGTTCGGCTTTGTCGGCAAGCACGAGGCATGCGGCGCGACGCACCGACACGATGCTGAGCGGCTCGTAAGTTGCGTTGAGTACGAGCGCGCTTCTCATGTTTATCTCGGCGTGGGTCTTTCGGACCCGGACGCAATGGCGAGGAAGACGACCATGGGTCTCACGAGCGAGCCTCTTCCGCCTTGCACCATGCGAGATATTTCAGCACGTCTGCAGCTTCGAGGCGGTCACCTCGGCCACCGTATTGAATCGTCGAGCGCATCTCGGCGTAACTTTTGCTCGGCAAAGGCAGAAACGGCGAACGATGCCACCAACCCGGCGTCGCCAACCTGATGGCTTGACGAACTGCGGTTGGCCACAGTGCGGGTCGAACGAACACTGCGACACCGATCCGAATAGCCGAGCTGGGCTTCACCGTTACTTGGAATCCTTCACGATGGGTTCTTTCGGCAGACCGAGAACCATTTCGCCGACGATGTTCTTCTGGATTTGCGACGAGCCTGCGTAGATGGTTCCGGCGCGTGCGTTCAGGAAGGTCATCGCCCAACTGTTGGTTGAATTCGGCGCACCGGGATCATCGGGTCCGAACGCCGACGAGGTTGCACGCCCCGACGGCACCAACCCGTGGGAACCCATGATTTCCATCGCCAGCTCGGTGACGATCTTGTGATATTCGCTCCAGGCCAGCTTGCTGATGGCCGCATCGGGGCCGGGCTGATGCCCCTTCAGGAACTGCGTCAACGTGCGGTAACCGAGAAACTTCATCAACTGCACTTGGGTGTGACACCAGGCGAGACGCTGGCGAATCTTCGGATCGTTGTTCTTTCCGTATTCCTTGGTCATCGCGACCAGGCGATCGAGCTCATCCTGATAGCGAATCGAGTTCACCGCTGCGGCGGCTCCGCGTTCGAACCCCAAGAGCGTCATCGCCACGGCCCAACCGTTGTTCACTCCACCAACGACGTTGTCTTTCGGCGCGACGGCGTCGGTGTAGAAAACCTCGTTGAATTCGCTCTCGCCCGAGATCATTTTGATCGGACGCACTTCGATTCCCGGCTGACGCATGTCGACGAGGAGGAACGAGATTCCCTTGTGACGCGGCGCGTCGGGGTCGGTTCGAGCCAACGTGAAGATGTGGTCGGCCAGGTGACCCGCGGACGTCCAAATCTTCTGCCCGTTCAACACCCACTGGTCACCGTCGAGTTGTGCCTTCAGACCGAGGTTGCTGAGGTCGGATCCGGCGTTCGGTTCGCTGTACCCCTGACACCACACGTCGTCTCCGGAAAGAATGCGCGGCAAGTAGTACGACTTCTGTTCTTCGGTACCCCAGCGCAACAGCGTGTTGCCGAGCATTTGAATGCCGAACACGTCGTTGGGGCCACCCGTCGGAACGCCGGCACGAGCGAACTCTTCGTTCAACACCACCATCTCAAGAGAAGTGAGACCTCCACCGCCATACTCTTTCGGCCAGTCGGGTGCGAGGTAACCGTTCTTGTGCAACACCACGCGCCACTCGGCGACGAACTGCTCGAGCGCTGCTCCTTCGAGCGTGCCGATGCCACCCCAATTCTTCGGGAGATTTTCCTTGAGGAACGTGCGTACGGTGTCGCGGTACGCGGCGGCTTCGGGTGGGTAAACGGGCTGCATGCCCGAAATCTAGTCGCGCGGAAAACGGTCGCGAATTCGAGCCGAACTGATTCGACTGTTTCTCAGGCTCGCCGCAATGTCCTGAACGCCAACCTTGCCGATGGCGCGCAACTGGCGCTCGATCACGAGCACGCAACCGAGCATGACGAGAAAGCCGACGAAGGCGAGCAGGAAATGGATCTGCAACGCAACGACCGTGAGCACGAGCCCGAGTACCGCACCAAGAATCGCCCACCGAACGGATCGCGCCGACTGACGATACAGACCGGCAGGTGACGCCAATTGGGCGAACTTCTGGTCGGTCTGCAACTGCTCTTCGATCTGGCGAAGAATGCGCTGCTCGTCGTCGGACAATGGCATGAAGTGAGTCTCGCAGGTTCGTGGCTGTTCCTCAACGCCTGTTCCCAAGAGGTGGCCGGCCTCGACGGACGACATTCAGCCGTTCGGGCCCCAATTTCGCTCGCCGACTTCCCCGAATTCGGCGGCATCATGCAGCGCGGAAGCCGTCTTGATCGAAGCGTGGCCGAATTTCCGGCGAATGTCGTCGATCGCATCGCTTGCAGAAGACCACGATTCCTCATCGTGCGCTTCGCCATCGGATACCGCATCCACATCAAAAAGGGATTCTTGTACCCCATGGTTTCGCGCCTCGGGGTCGACGAACTGCGATGCGGACACGCCGAGCAAGCGCACCCCCGGGGCAAGTTCAACCGCGCGAAGCAGTGGCCCAACTGCGTCGACGATTCCGGGGCCGGTGGCGCGCGCATCATCGACCGTGACGCTGCGGGTGATCGAATGAAAGTTCGAGTACTTGATCTTGAGAGTCAGCGTGCGCGCCGCGACTCCGTTGGCACGAACGCGCGCCGCAACTGCATCACTCATTCTGACCAAGTGCCGGCGCAACTCGTCGAATGTGAAGACGTCGTTGATGAAAGTCTCTTCGTGACCGATCGACTTCGTCTCGCGGTCGGGTTCGACCGCGCGTTCGTCACGTCCGAGTGACAAGTCGTGAAGATGGCGTCCACTCGCATCGCCGAGCATCGCAACGAGTTGATCCCGACCGAGTGCCGCCAGATCTCCGACCGTCTTCACGCCGACTCGGTCGAGCTTGGCGTGGGTTGCCGGCCCAACACCCCACAGTGCGCGCACCGGCAGCGGACGAAGGAACTCGGTTTCACGACCGTATTCGACGACGACCACGCCTGCGCCCGCGTCGATTCCTCCCGGGACGATTCTCGGCTTCGCGGCCTTCGATGCGATCTTCGCGATGAATTTGTTCGCAGCAACGCCGACGCTGCAAGTGATGCCAACATCGGTTGCGACGCGCCGGCGAATTTCCTCGGCAATCGCAACAGCTGAGCCATGTCGTTTCGTCG
>JBEBAF010000204.1:0-3411 GCA_041159045.1 Actinomycetota bacterium | reverse complement strand
TCACGTCGGGGTTGTTCTGCACCTCGGTCGGCGTGCCGGTTGCGATGATTTTTCCGAAGTCGAGAACGACGATGCGATCGGTGACTCCCATCACCAGGCCCATGTCGTGTTCGATCAGAAGCACGGTGTAGCCCCGCGCGCGAATCTGACGGATGAGCTCCATCAGTTCCTGCTTCTCGGCCGGGTTGAAACCCGCAGCAGGCTCGTCGAGGCACACGAGTTTCGGGTTGGTGGCCAATGCGCGGGCAATTTCCAAGCGACGCTGGTAACCGTACGGAAGATTGCGCGCGGCGTGACCGGCACGGTCGGCGATGCCCATGAACTTCAACAGTTCATACGCACGCTCGCGACCTTCGGCTTCTTCGCGACGGTGGCGCGGCGAGTGGATGATCGCGCCGCCCACACTGGTCTTGTGGTTCGCATCGGCACCCACCATGACGTTCTCGATGGCGGTCATGTCGGGGAACAAGCGGATGTTCTGGAAGGTGCGGGCGATTCCCCGCTTCGTGATCTGGAAGCGCTTGAGTCCGGCGAGTGACTGGCCGTCGAAGCTCACCGTGCCGCTGGTCGCGGTGTAGACACCCGTCATCACGTTGAAGCAGGTGGTCTTGCCGGCACCATTCGGGCCGATGAGCCCGAGGATTTCGCCCTTGTCGATGTGGAAGTTCACGTCGTCGAGTGCAACCACGCCTCCGAAGCGCATGGTGACGTGATCGAGCTGCAGCAGTTTCTCAGCCATTGGATGCCTGCCTCTCTTCGAGCCAGCGCTCTCGTCGCATGCGTCGTGGCATGAGGCCCTGTGGGCGGAACACCATCACAAGCACCAACACGACGCCGAACACGAAGTAGCGCCGCGTCGACAGATCGCGGAAGCGTTCGGGCAGCCACGCAACGATGATGCCGCCGAACATTGCTCCGTAAAGGCTGCCGGTGCCGCCGAGGACGACCGCGGCGAGGAAGAGAATCGACAACTGCAACTGGAAGTTGTCGGGGTTGACGAAACCGACCTTGCCCGCGTACAGCGCGCCGGCGATACCGCCGATACCGGCTCCGATTGCAAACGCCCACAACTTGAACTTGAACGTGGGAACACCCATCAACTCGGCGGCGTCTTCGTCTTCTCGAATCGCATCCCATGCACGACCCACACGGCTGTTCATCAGGCGGCGCAGGCCGAAAACGATGAGAAGAATGACCGTGAAACCGAGATACCAATAGGGCTTTGCATCGAGAACGCCGAACTTCAACGGTCCAATTTTCGGCGGGTGCTTGATTGCGTTGATGCCGCGCGGGCCGCCGAGCCATTCGCTGTTGTTGGCGGTGATGCGGATGATTTCACCGAAACCAAGCGTGACGATGGCGAGGTAGTCGCCGCGCAGACGCAGCGTCGGCGTGCCGAGAATGACACCCGCAGCCATCGCGATGACTGCGGCCGCCGGGAGTGAAACCAACCACGGCAGGCTCCAGTGACCCGATGTCATGATGGCGCACGTATAAGCGCCAACCGCGTAGAAACCGACGTAGCCAAGGTCGAGGAGACCCGCAAGACCAACGACCACGTTCAATCCGCACGCAACGAGAATGAAGATCATGATCTGGTCGGTCAACACGTTGGCGAAGCTGGCTCCGGGCGTGTCGACGATCCAGCCGAGCACCGGCACATCGGGCCAGTGCGGTGCCATGTAGAACGCGGCGATCAGCAAGGCGACGGACAGCACGCGGGCGGGTTGTGGCAAGGCGTCGTACCACGCACGCGTGGCAGATACGGCCCTCGTGCGCGCGCGGAATAATTCGGTGAGGTTCATACGCGCGCCTTTCCGAGCGACTCACCGAGAATTCCGGTGGGTCGGAACATCAGCACGACCAGCAACACGACGAAGGCGATCACGTCTTTCCACTGTCCGCCGAAGATGGTCGAGCCGTAGTTCTCGGCTAGTCCGAGAACGATGCCGCCGAGCAGCGCGCCCTTGATGTTGCCGATTCCGCCCAAAACCGCAGCGGTGAAGCTCTTCACGCCGAGGAGAAAACCGATGTTGAAACGCGATTGGTCGTACACCAGGGTGAACATCATCGCCGCACCACCGGCCATCGCCCCACCCAACAGGAAGGTGACGAGGATGACTGCGTTCACGTCGACTCCGAGAATGCGTGAGGTTTCGACGTCTTGTGCAACGGCGCGAATTCCGCGACCCAAACGCGTGCGGTTCACGAACAACAACAGCGAGACCATCATCAGAATCGCGCCGGCGGCAACCAGCACGTAGTCGATACGGATGTCGGCGCCGAGGAAGTTGAACAACACCTTCTTCTCCAGGATGCGCGGGGATTTGTAGACCGTGCGCTCGCCCGGGCCCCAAATGGCAACTGCTTCGGCAATCGCCAGCGATGCGCCGATGGCGGAAATGAGGAACGCGAGGCGCGGTGCCTGGCGTCCGCGCTTGAAAATGCGCAGGTAAAGAACAGCGAGTGGACCGGTGACCACCAACGCGACGATCACGTCGGTGACAGTGTCGGTGCCGAAAAAGAAGCTGCCGACGAGACCGGTGAGGAATGCAAGAACGACCGCGCCGTACGCGTCGCCGCTACCTCGCAGCGGTCGGTAGGCCGCGCGTTCGAGGATCACCGCCGCGGTTCCCGAGAAGATCATCGCCACGACCAACGTGAGAACAAGCATTCCGATCAACACAAAGCCGGTGCGGTACGGGTAGTCGCCCGATTCGAAGATCTTCAGTCCGAAGATCTTCATCAACGAGATGATGGCTCCGAAGGTGCCCACCATGAAGATCTCGGAGTGAGCGAAGTTGATGAGGCGAAGGACGCCGTACACCATCGTGTAGCCGAGGGCCACGAGCGAATAAATGAGACCGAGAACGAGACCCGAAACGGTCAGTTCCCAGAAAGTTCGATAGATCAGCCAATCACGCATTCCCAGCCCCGTCAGTGATGTTCGGCTCAGGATAATGCAATGGCGGCTGGGAGCGAACTCCCAGCCGCCACGGCCAGATCGTTGTCCGGCAGAACCGGACCCGAATCAGTTAATTACTTGATGTCTGCGACGTAGGTGATCTTTCCACCGTCGACCTTGTACATGTAGATCGTCGAAGCCTCGGTGGCCTCGCCGTTCTCCGTGAACTTGATCTGCTTGGTGATACCTGCGAAGTCGATTGCATTGACGCCTGCGAGAACCGCTGCGCGGTCCTTCGCGCCGTCGCCGATGACCTTCAGGAAGACATTGGCCACGTCGTAGTACTCGGCGCCGTAGGTGCCGGGAACTTCGTTGTAAGCGGCCTGCCATGCTGCGATGAAGTCAGCCGAGCCGTCCTTGCACGGGCAAGCGATGAGCGCACCTTCGGCAGCGGGGCCCGCTGCGTCGGCGTAGCCGCCCTGGTCCTTGACGCCGTCGCCGAAGAC
>JBEBAF010000203.1:0-8488 GCA_041159045.1 Actinomycetota bacterium | reverse complement strand
AGAATTAACCTTCAATTCGGACGCCATTCATGACCAAAAATCGCAACTCGGTGATCGCAGCTATCGATGTCGGCACGAACAGTGTCCACATGGTGGTTGCGCGCGTGGCACCCGATGGTTTCGAAATCCTGACGACAGAGAAGGAGATCGTCCGACTCGGTGAGGGCGGCGCAGACGTGCTGACCGACGACGCCATGGATCGGGCTGTCAGCGCGCTGAAGAGGATGGGCCGCATTGCAGCAGCACACGGGGCGAAGGTTCGCGCAGTTGCAACAAGCGCCGTGCGCGAAGCCGACAATGCCGACGAATTCATCAAGCGTGTTGCTGCCGAAGCCGGCGTCAAAGTCGAGATCATCGCCGGCGCGGAAGAGGCCCGTCTCATTTGGATGGGCGTCTCGCGTGCGATTGTCTTCGACGATCGGCGAACGCTGGTCATCGATATAGGTGGTGGGTCGACTGAGTTCGCCTTGTCGACGGGCGATCAGTTGCACGTTGCACAAAGTCTGAAGCTTGGTGCCGTGCGCCTTGCCGACATGTTCGATCTGCACGACGACGCATCCGAAAAGTCGGTGCGTGATCTGCGCGCCCACATCCGATCAAAGATCGCTGGATTGGTTCACGACATCGGCGTGATCGGTGTCGATCGCGTCATTCTTTCCTCCGGCACGTGCGAGACCGTCGCTCGCATGGTTGCGGTCCGCCGTCAACCGGCTCTTCCGTTGTCGATGAATGGGTTCACTTCGACGAAAAACGAGATTGTCGCGGTCCGAAAGGAAATCTTGGCCTGTGGCGGGGCGAGAGAACGCGCCGCTCTTGCCGGAATGGATCCGAAGCGCGCCGACATCATCGTCGCGGGTGTCGTTCTGTTGGACGAGATCCTCCGTGCGCTCGATGTCGACAGCATCGAATATTGCGAATTCGCGCTGCGTGAAGGCCTGCTCGCCGACACCATTTCTCGTGACCTCGGCGACGATCACCACCGTCTCGACGCCGGGATGCAGAGCGTTGTCCGATTGGCACGTCGTTGTTCGGTCGATCTCGAACACAACGGTCACATCGCGATGTTGAGTTCCCGTATCTTCCGCGAACTCGCCGAGCACTATGAACTTGACGCTCGTCTCGAGCGGCTACTCGTCGCTGCTGCGTACTTGTCGAACGCGGGCAATTCCGTGTCGTACTCGCGGCACCACCACCATTCGTATTACATCATTCGCAACGCCGATCTCTTGGGTTTCACCGATGCGGAAATCGAGATCATTGCGCTCGCAGCCCGATACCACCGCAAGTCATTGCCGAAAGAATCGCATTCCGAATACGCAAGCCTCGATGCGTCAGACCGCGATGCGGTTGACGTGGTGGCGGGAATCCTGCGTATCGCCACGGGGCTTGATCGGACCCACGACCAGTGCGTCACCGACGTGGTGGTGGAAACCGAATACCGCCGCTCGAGCGACACCGTCAAGCTGATCGCGTTGTGCACATGTTCGGGTGAAGGAATCGATTTGAATCTCTACGCAGCACAACGCGGAACGGAACTCTTGTCGAAGTTCCTCGAAGCCACGATCGAAATCGAGGCACGCGGAAAATCCATTCGTCGGTAGGACATCACCAACCGTTGTGGTGCACCACTTCGGCAACGTCTTTGCGTGACACCGAGCCGGTGGGGCCATCGGGCCAGCCGAGCGGAATCGTTGTGCCGATGAAGACGTCGTTCGGAACGTTCAGGATCGCGCGGATCTGCTTTTCGAACATGCCGTGCAACGTGGTGAACGCGGCGCCGAGGCCCAGTGCGCGCGCCGCAACGACCAAGTTCTGGCTGGCGGCGTACACGGCCGAATACATGAACGTTTCGCGCGGGTTGTCGGCGGGGTAGATGTTGCGTCCGCAAACGAAGATGATGCAGGGGAAGTTGCCCATGTTCGCGCCAAGGTTGTGAGCGCCCGCAAGCGTGCGACGATCAACGGCGCTTTCGGGGGTGGGCATCGACGCAACCCGGTCGGCGAACGGTTTGAACAAGTCACCGAGTTGGCGACGCACTTCGGCATCCGTGACGACGATGAAGTCCCAGCCCTGGGTGTTGTTGGGGTTGCTGGCCCGTGTGGCCGCCCACAGCACCTTGTCGATCAGTTCCTGCGGCACGGGATCGGGTTTGAAGAATCGCATTGCTCGCGCCGTACCCATTGCCTCGAAAACGTCCATGACGTCTATCGTGCCACTTCAGAGGTGGTGTCATGGCAGGCGAAGAGGCGGGTCGCAACACAGCGTCGTACGACACGGGTCTGATCGTCGGGCGTTTCCACCCGCCGCACCTCGGGCATTCGTGGTTCATCGACCGGGTGGCATCGCTGTGCCGCAAGCTTGTCGTCTACGTCAACACGCGCGACGGCGAAACGGTGCCGGGCGAGTTGCGTGCTGCATGGCTCGCCGAATTGCATCCGAATGTCACGGTCAAGCAGGTTGCACACAATCTCGACACCGACTGGAACGACGAAGAATTGTGGAACAAATGGATTTCGTTGTTCCGCTCACATTGGCCCCACGAAGGCGGACCCGACGCGGTGTTCTCCTCCGATTCCTACGTCAAAGACCTCGCCAAGCGCCTCGGTGCAGATGCCGTCATTGTCGATGAGCCACGCGTGAACGTTCCGATCAGTGCAACCCAGATACGCAACGACCCACTCGGCAACCTCGGGATGCTTGCTCCGTCGGTGCGCGAGTGGGTCGAAGCGAACCATCGGCTCTTCGGCCGATGACCGGCGTGTGATTACTTCTTGTTCGGCTGCGGAAGAACGCGCAGGTAAGGCTTGACTGCCTTCCAGCCACCGGGGAACAGAGTCTTCGCTTCTTCATCGGTGACTGCTGCACCGATGATGACGTCGTCGCCGTCCTTCCAGTTGGCCGGTGTGGCGACCTTGTAGTTCGCGGTGAGCTGCAGCGAGTCGATGACGCGCAACACTTCGTCGAAGTTACGACCGGTCGAGGCGGGGTAGGTGATGGTGAGCTTGACCTTCTTGTCGGGTCCGATGACGAACACCGAACGCACCGTCAACGTGTCGTTCGCGTTGGGGTGGATCATGTCGTAGAGGTCGCTGACCTTGCGATCGGGGTCGCCGATCATGGGGAAGTTCACCGGGGTTCCCTGGGTCTCGCCGATGTCGCCTTCCCACTTGAGGTGCGAATCAACGGGGTCGACCGACAGACCGATGACCTTCACGTTGCGCTTGTCGAACTCGGGCTTGATGCGTGCCACGTAGCCAAGCTCGGTGGTGCACACCGGCGTGAAGTCTTTCGGGTGGGAAAAGAGCACGCCCCACGAGTCGCCGAGCCACTCGTGAAATTTGATCGTTCCCTGGGTGGTGTCTGCTGTGAAGTCAGGTGCGGTATCGCCAAGTCGTAGTGCCATGGGCGGCAGGCTAGCGGCGGTGACACTAAATCCGACAACTTTGGTCGGGATTAATGTCGAGTGCTGCCAGCGATGGTTGCAGCCGACAGCTTGGCAACCGAGGCGACCATCGCCTCGACTTCGTACCCCGCCGGCAACTTGCGCGAGAGAGGTCCGTCAACCAGAAGCGTTGCCGCACCGTGCACCTGTGCCCACAGCAGAACGGCCCAGTCGAACGCATCGCGCTCGGATACGTCGGGCGGCGCCACGCGCCGCACGAGCATCATCAACGAGTTCATTGCGCGATCCGCGGCCGCGCGGGCACCGTCGTGGGTTTCGACCATGCAAAGTTCGGGTCGGAACATGATCTTGAAGTGGCCGGTATGCGCCACGGCGAAATTGACGTAGGCGATGAAGCACGCCTCGGCAGGGTCGGCCGGCGAGGCCAGGGCCGCGTTCATCTCAGCGGTCAGGAGGTCGAATCCCTGGATGGTGATGTGGGCAAGAATCTCGGCTCTGTCGCCGAAGTGGTGATACGGCGCCTGGTGGGAAACACCTGCCCGCCGGGCCACTTCACGCATCGACAGTGCACCGACGCCTTCGTGGTTGACGATGTCGACGGCGGCCGCGAGCACGACCTCGCGCAGATTGCCCTGCTGGCTTCCGTCGGCGGGATGCGGACCCATGCGCTGAGTCTAGCGAGAAACTTGACAGCGTCAAGCCTTTGGTAGACACTGTCAAGTATGAATGTTTCCGACCCCCGTGTTCATGAGCGCCGCTGGCGCATCCTCGCCGTTCTCTGCCTCTCGCTTTTCATGGTCGTTGTCGACAACCTGATCGTGAACGTTGCTCTGCCCACGCTGTCGCGCGAACTGAACGCCGGCACGTCGGCACTGCAGTGGATCGTCGACTCGTACAGCTTGGTATTCGCCGGCCTGTTGCTTGCCGGCGGTGGAATCGGCGACCGTTTCGGCCGCAAAGGTGCGTTGCAAGTGGGCCTCGTTCTCTTCGCTGCGTGTTCGACGATGGCGGCATTCTCCGGCAGCACATCGAGTCTCATCTTCTGGCGCGGTGCGATGGGCGTCGGTGCGGCTCTCGTGTTCCCGGCAACGCTCGCGATCATTACGAACGTGTTCACCGACCCCGTGGAACGTGCGAAAGCGATCGGCGTGTGGTCGGCGGTGTCCGGCGCGGCAGTTGCGTTCGGGCCCGTTGTCGGCGGATTTCTGCTCGAACACTTCTGGTGGGGTTCGGTGTTCCTCATCAACGTTCCGATCGTCGCCATCGCATTGGCGCTTGGTTACCGCCTCGTTCCGACTTCGAAGGATCCGTCGGGGCACCACATCGAACCACTCGGTTTCGTTCTCTCGATCGCGATGATCGGCTTGCTCGTCTACACGGTCATCGAAGGTCCGCACCGCGGCTGGGGTTCGGCAACGACATTCGGAAGCTTCGTTGCGGTTGCGCTTCTGCTTGCCGGTTTCATCGCTTGGGAACTGCACGTGCCGAACCCGTTGCTCGACGTGCGCACTTTCCGCAACGCTCGTTTCAGCGCGGGTTCCTCGGCGATCTTCGTTGCCTTCTTCGCCCTCTTCGGTTTCACGTTCCTCGTCACGCAGTACTTCCAGTACGTACGCGGATACTCGACGTTGAGTTCCGGACTCCACACGCTGCCATTCGCCGTCGGTGCCGGAGTCACCGCTCCGTCGGCTGCGCGCCTTGCACTGAAGTTCGGCACGAAACGCGTCGTCGCATGGGGCTTGTTGTCGATGGCCATTGGCCTGACCATTGCATCGCAGATCGGGCCGAGCACAAGTTACTGGGGCGTCATCGTGCCGTCGATGGTCTTCCTTGCATCGGGTCTTGCATGCGTCACCTCGCCGTCAACCGAGGCAGTGATGGGCTCGGTTCCACGTGACAAAGCCGGCGTTGCATCGGCGGTCAACGACACCTCGCGCGAAGTTGGCGGAACTCTCGGCGTCGCCGTTGTCGGCAGCGTTTTTGCGTCGCTCTACGGTCCGGCAATTCTCGACAACCTGCGTGGCCTGCCGATTCCCAAAGCGGGCCTCGATGCCGCTGAAAGTTCGATGGCTGCCGCGTTGATCGTCGCAGAACGCGCACCCGAACAGGGGAGGGACCTCGTCGTCGCGGCCGCCCGTGAAGCGTTCATGCACGGATGGACCACTGCATGTTTGGTGGCGGCCGGAGTTGCAGTTGTCGGTTCGTTGATGGCGCTCGTGTTCTTACCGAACCGCGCGCTCGGTCTAGATGAAGTGGCTACAGCGAATGTCGCTTGAGTTGAGTAAATAGGTCGTCGAGATCCTCGCTGACGCCGATTTTTGCGGCCCATTTGCGCATATGGCCCTCGTCGAGGGAATTGAATGAAGCGATCTCGGCGCAGTCTTGCCATTGACGTTCTGATCGGGATTCGATGCGCCAGAGGAGCTTCGCGAGGATGATGTCTTCGGCCGTGGAGACCCATGTGTCGCAATCAAGTAAGCGAGTGCGAACACGACGAACAATGCGCATTGCATCGAATTCTTGGTCACGGGGGCTCACAAACACATCGACTTTTCCACCACTCGCAGGATGGAGAATGTTGAACGAACCTCCGTCGGTGGCCGCTCGTCGAAGTTCGTCCTTGGGCAGATAGAGATCGTCGTTGTCGAGCGCAGCAATGAGCTCTTGGACGCGATCTTGCGCAATCAATGCAACGATGTCGATGTCGCGAGTGGAGCGGACGAGACCCCAACTTGTCGCGGCGACGGAGCCAACGACTGCATAGGGAACCTCGGCACGTTCCAGTGCCGCAACAACCCGCTGAAAAACCGGTTGCAGGTCGTTCATGATTTGTCGCCGCTCAGCATCGCGCGAGCAACGGTTGCCAATTCGTCGCCGTGGTTGCGTCTGATGCATTCGATGTGCACGTCGAGATCAGAGAGCGTTGGGTTCGCTCGGCGAATTGCTTCGGGCTGCGCGTTCCACAGTTGACGATTGAAGGATTCCCATCGGGCAATTCGCTGGATCGGCGTCAAGTCGCGCATGGCGGTGCAGAGAACTTTCCACGCTTCGGCCGATGTGTCGGCGGGAACGATGGGCGGATTCAGCACATCAGAAATCGTAGCGAGGGGGTTTCGCGTGTTCGTCGGCCGAGGATGTTCAGTGGCTGAATTCGACCTTCGGCAGAATTCGTCCGAGCCACTTCGGCAGGTACCACGTCTTGTCGCCGAGCAAGCCGAACAGCGACGGTACGAGCATCATGCGGATCAGGGTTGCGTCGAGAAGCACGGCAACCGCGAGTGTGATGCCGAGTTCCGTCGGCGGGATCGGGCCGGTGACACCGAAGGCGATGAACACGACGATCATGATCAACGCAGCATTTGTGATGGGTCGACCGGTGCGTGAGATTCCCTCACGAATCGCCAATTGGGCGTCGCCCGTCTTGTCGTGGTGCTCTTTGATGGCGGCCAACAAGAACAACTGGTAGTCCATGGACAATCCGAAGAGTAGGGCAAAGAAGAACAACGGCGCCCATGCGTCGATGAAGCCCTGTTCTTGGATACCGATCAATCCCGCACCAATTCCATGCTGGAAAACGATCGTCGCAAATCCAAAGCTTGCGGCAACCGAAATGATGTTCATCACGATCGACGCAAGCGCGATGGTGAGGCTGCGGAACACGATCAACAGCAAGAGGAACGCCACGAGCATGATCAACGCAACCGCCAGCGGAAACGAGTCGATCAATGCGCTGGTGAGGTCGCCGTTCTGAGAACCCGGGCCCCCAACGCGAGCGTCGGGTGACACTTCGGCGACTGCGCTGCGAAGACGATCGACCGTTTGATCGGTGGCGTTGTCGGACGGACCGGTTTTCGGGAAGGCACGAATCGCAAGCCGTCCGCTTTGTGCGGGTTCGGTCACGATGCCAACCTGCACGATGTTCGGGTCTTGGCCGACCACGTCGACAATCTTCTGTGCGTCACCAGCCGGTGCGGTGATGAAGAGCGGTGCCACTCCGCCGTCGCCGAACGCCGCAACCGCGGCGTCGTAACCGTCGCGGGCTTGCGCGCCCTTGTCGACCACGCGGGCATCGGGCATTCCGAGGTCCATGCCGAGTGCCGGAGCGGCAAGACCAAGAAGTAGAACCAGCCCGAGGAACAAGGTGCGCTTCGGCTTCCGGAGAGCCTTCGATGTCCAACGGGCCCAACTGCCCTCCGCTGCGCGGTCCGGATCTTCCTTCGCCCGATTCACCAACACGCGATCGCCCATCGAGGCGAGAACGGCGGGAAGAAGCGTGAAGCTGGCGAGCGACACGGCGACAACCGAAAGGATCATTCCGAGAGCCATCGAGCGGAACACCATGATCGGAACGAGGAACAGCGCAGCCAGCGACAAGACAACCGCGAGCGCCGAGAGAAAGACTGCCTTGCCGGCGGTTCCCAGAGCACCGGCCATCGCATCGGGCAGGTCGCGGCCCTCTTCTCGTTCTTCGCGGTAGCGCGAAGTGATGAAGAGGCTGTAGTCGATACCGACTGCGAGACCGATCATCATCGAGAAGTTCATCGACCACACCGACAACGGGGTGATGCTCGACAGCAGGTTCAACGAAGCCCATCCGGCGAAGATGCCGGCGATCGCGAGGATCAATGGAATTCCCGCGGCGATCGCCGAGCCGAATGCGATGAACAAGAGAATGAGTGTCGGAAGTCCCGACAGCAACTCGGCCTTGTGCAAAGCCTTTTCGTTCGACTTGTTGAAGTCGTGCCACACGGCCCATTCGCCGGTCACGTTGGCCGAAACCCCGGCTGGCAAAACCTGTTCGTCGACGAACTTCATCAATTCGCCGGCCGATTCGGGTCGATCAGCATCGACGTCGGCCTTCAATGCAACGGGAATCAACGCCGTCTTGCCATCGGGCGAAATCAAACCGGCCTCGCGCGGCATCGTCGTGGGGTCGATGGCGCCCGCCGAACCGGGTGCGTTCATCAGTCCGGCAGCGAACTGCTTCACCGCATCGGGTGAGTCTGTGATTGGTGTGTCTTGAACGACGACAACCATCGCGGCCTCGGCGCCGGCTTGGGGAAAGTCGCGGCGCAACTCGTCGCG
>JBEBAF010000202.1:0-5446 GCA_041159045.1 Actinomycetota bacterium | reverse complement strand
CTTCTCGTCGGCTTTCAGAATGAGTTCGATCTCCTGCCGGAAGTCCGGATGCGCTTTCAGCGTCGGGTCGTCACCGACGATGCCGATCGCAACTGCGCGCGCCGCATCGATGAGGTCGCGGTCGGTCTTCAATGATGCGAGCTTCAAGTCGCTGTGACCGCTCTGCATCTTGTCCATGATCGTTCCTTCGCCGCGCAGCTGGAGGTCGACCTCGGCCAACTCGAATCCGTCGGTCGAGGCAACCAAGGCTTCGATGCGAGGTTTCATTTCGGCGATCAGTTCGTCGTCTTTGGTGCGAGTCACCAACCAACACGTCGAAGCTTTTGCACCTCGACCAACGCGCCCACGCAACTGATGAAGCTGGGCTATTCCGAATCGATCGGCGTCGAGAATCACGATCTGGGTCGCGTTCGGGACGTCGACGCCAACTTCGATCACGGTCGTGGCGACCAAGACGTCGAGGTCACCTCGACGAAACGCGTCCATCACGCTTTCTTTCTCGTCGGATTTCAGACGACCGTGCATCAACCCCAACCGCAGCCCGCTGAGCTCGCCATCGCCCAGATCGGCAAACGTTGACTCGGCGCCGGCAGCTTCGATTTTGTCGCTGTCGCCGATGAGCGGACACACCACGTACACCTGGTCGCCCGATGCAATTGCTGCACGCACCGCCGACCACATGCTTGCTTCGGCGTCGTCACCCTCGACGGCCCGCGTGAGGATCGGCGTGCGCCCGGGCGGAAGTTCATCGAGCACGCTGACATCGAGGTCGCCGAAAACGGTCATTGCAGCAGTTCGGGGAATCGGCGTCGCAGTCATGACGAGTGCGTCGGGCACGTGACCACGACCATCGCGCAGCGCGGCACGTTGCTCGACACCGAAGCGATGTTGTTCATCGACCACCACCGCGCCGAGCGAGCGAAATTCGACACCGGCCTGAATCAGGGCATGGGTTCCGATGGCGATGTCAACGGAACCGTCCGCAAGGCCGGCCAACACTTCCCTACGTCGTGCCGCCGTCACGCGGTTGGTCAACAACTCGACGCGAATTGGTCGGTCGCCGAAGAGATTGTCGGGGTCGCGAACCACGAGGCCTTCGAGCAGCCTCTGAACACCGGCAAAGTGCTGCTCGGCCAACACTTCGGTCGGCGCCATCAATGCACCCTGAAATCCTCCCTCGACGGCCGTCAGCAACGTTGCGACTGCGACCACGGTCTTGCCACTCCCGACGTCACCTTGCAAGAGACGATGCATCGGATGGGGCTTGCTGAGATCGGCGATGATTTCATCGATCACTCGTCTTTGCGCCTTCGTGAGGGGAAAGGCAAGGTTTGCGACGAATTGTTCGACGAAGGCGCCCCGAGTGTTGTGACTGATCCCGCGCGAGGTTGATTCGATCTCTTTCTTTCGCTTGACGAGGACCGTCTGCACACGCAGAAGCTCATCGAATGCAAGGCGGCGGCGGGCCACTTCCTTCTCTTCCATCGTCTTGGGAAGATGGATCGCCCACATCGCGTCGTAGCGCGGAACGAGTTGGTGTGCTTTGCGAACTTCTTCGGGCACAGGGTCGAATATCCCGCGCAGTGCGCACCGCTTCAATGACGATTCGATCCATGCGGCGATTTCCCATGTTTTGATTCCGTTGTCACCGCTTTGCGGATAAATCGGGACGATTCGCCCGGTGCGATCGCCGATCAGATCGACAATCGGGTTGGTCATCTGCAGGGCCCCGCGATACGTGTCGGCCTTGCCCCACACGGAAATGGTGAGACCCTGCCGAAGTTGCTTGTCCCGCCACGGCTGATTGAAGAACGTGAGCGTGAATTTCCCGGTCGAGTCGCCGACACGCACCGTGATCATCGACTTTCGATTCCGCGTCATTCGCTTGTCGATCGACAGAACCTCGACGACGACAAGCGCCTGTGTGCCAGGCACGAGATCGCTCACTCGACACTCATTCGTTCGGTCGACCCAACGTCGTGGGTAGTACATCAGCACGTCGAAAATCGATTTGATTTTGATTTCCCCGAGGGCGGCCAGACGTTTTTCCCCCACACCTCTCAATTCCGAAACGCTGAGTGTGTTGAGCTCGGCAAAGGTGAGTGGCGTGCTCGCGGCCGCGTCGCGCGGCTCGCCGGATGAAGGTTTGGAAGCCTTCGGCACCTGACTATTCGACCCCGAAGAGGTAGGGATACAACGGCTGACCGCCGCGATGCACCTCGACCACGACATCGGCACGGTGTTCAGCCATCCACGCCACGATTTCTTCCGTCATCGATGCCGTTGCATCGATTCCTTCGAGCACGGTGACGATCTCTCGCTCGGGAGTAACCAAATGTTCGAGCAACTGCGTTGCCGCGGCGCGCCACGTTCCGCCGATCGCAACGATGCCGTCGCCACGGACGATGCCGATCCAGTCGCCCACCGTGATTGCACCCGCATCACTTTCAGTGTCGCGTACGGCCTGCGTGATTTCGCCTGTCGCAACGCTCTCGGCTGCGGCGCCCATTTCGCGCGCGTTGTGTTCAGCGGAAACTTCGGGGTCGTACACGACGAGTGCCGCCAAGGCTTCGGGCATCGAACACGTCGGCACCACACGAACATCCTTCTTCGTCAGTTCACCGACCTGATTCGCAACGGGAATGATGTTCTTGTTGTTCGGGAGGATGATGATCTGCGAAGCATTCATCCGTTCGACAGCATCGAGGAGTTCTGCCGTCGACGGATTGAGTGTTTGCCCACCCGAAATGACTCCGTGCACACCGAGTTGACCGAACAGTTCGGCAATGCCGTCGCCGCTTGCCACCGCGACCACGGCACACGTAACCGGAGGAAGGGACGAATAATGCGCGGCGGGCCGACCGGGATGAACGACATCGTCGGCGTCGACGCCGAGTTCGGCCTCGCGCTTCGCGTGCTCGTCGGCAACTTCCTCGAAGAGGTCGGTCACCCTGATTGCCTTCGGTCGACCACCGAGATCGATCGGTGCCTCGATCGCTGCGCCGATGTCGTTGGTGTGGATGTGACAGTTGTAGAGACCGTCGCCGCCGACGACGACGATCGAGTCGCCGATCCTTCCCCACGCCTCCATGAACGAACGGTGCTGATCGTCGGCGAGTTCGAGCAGGAACATGACTTCGTAGCGCAATTCACTGACGTCAACCGCGCCGTCGGTGGTGCGGTGCGCAACCGCATCGAGTGCATCAAGGTCGGGGCCGGCCGTCTCGTCGGGTTCCGGAAGGGCTTCGCCCGTGACGACGTGAAGTGCGGCGTCGAGAAGCAACAAGAATCCTGCGCCACCCGCATCGACGACGCCCGCCTGCTTGAGTACCGGCAACATCTCGGGTGTGCGTCGCAATGCGTCGCGGCCCGCTGCGCGCGAGGCGACCAAAGTTCCACCCAGCTGAGTACCGGATACCGCATTCTCCGATGCGGCCTCTGCCGATTCACGCACGACGGTGAGGATCGTTCCTTCGATCGGCTTCAGCACGGCCTCGTACGCAGACTTTGCGGCCGCTGCCATTCCTTCGGCGAACACGCGCGCGTCGACTTCGGATTCCGTTGAAAACCGTGCGGCCAAGCCGCGCAGCACCTGCGACAGAATGACGCCGCTGTTACCCCGTGCTCCCATCAATGAGCCATGACTCACCGCGGCGCAAACCCCGGCCATCGTTGGATCGGCGGACTTGTCGATTTCCGCGACAACCGCGTCGAGTGTTCGCGACATGTTCGTGCCGGTGTCGCCGTCGGGGACCGGATACACGTTCAGCCGATTGATCGCCGACTGATGCTGCCGCACCGCATCGCGAAACGTCACGACGATCGCGCGAAAGTGGTCGGCGGTCAGCCGATCGAGCCCAGACACGGGGCAGATCGTAATGATTTCGGGCACACGGACACGGTTGGAGATCGAGGTTCCGCGGTTGGGGACTGCAAAAACCCGCTGTTAGGCTTCCGCCCCATGTCGGCAAAGTGTCAGGTCTGCGGAAAAGGCCCCTCGTGGGGCATGTCGGTGTCACACTCTCATGTGCGCACCAAGCGCCGCTGGAACCCGAACATCCAGCGCATCCGCGCAATCGTTGCCGGCGCGCCCAAGCGCCTGTACGTCTGCACCGGCTGCATCAAGTCGGGCAAAGTCACCAAAGCCGGTCGCTGAACCAATGCAAGGGATCATCAAGGCCTACGACCCGGGTTCGGGCGACGGCATCGTGATCAGTGACACAGATCTCACCGAATACAACCTCGCGCCCGATGCGCTCGACGGTTCGATTTTCCGCATGCTGCGCCAGGGCCAGCGTGTCGTCTTTACGCTCGACCCTCAGGGTCGCGCGTCTGCCCTTCGGCTCGGGTCCGAGTCCGACATGGGCACTCCCGGCGCGTAGCGTTTGCCGCCCCCCTCTCAGCGTCGTTTATCGTTGACGGAAACCCCCACCCAAGGAGGACGCGTGAGCGCCACCACCAAGAACGCAAAGTTGCAGCAATGGGTCAAAGACTGGGCTGCAGTACTTCAACCCAAAGACATCTACTGGTGCGACGGAAGCGCAGAAGAGTACGACCGTCTCTGCCAGACACTTGTCGATGCGGGAACGTTCACCAAGCTCGACGAGGCGAAGCGCCCGAACAGCTATTGGGCGCACTCCGATCCGGGCGACGTCGCACGCGTTGAAGATCGCACATTCATTTGTTCGGCTGATGCCGCCGATGCCGGCCCGAACAACAACTGGCGCCAGCCCGAGGAAATGCGCAAGGAACTCACCTCGCTGTACACCGGCGCGATGAAGGGACGCACGATGTACGTCGTGCCGTTCTCGATGGGCCCGCTCGGTTCGCCGATCGCTCACATCGGCGTTCAGCTCACCGACTCGGCCTATGTAGCGGTCAGCATGCGCATCATGACTCGCATGGGCCAGGGTGCCCTCGACGTTCTCGGCGACAACCAGTGGGTGCCGTGCGTGCACTCGGTTGGCGCTCCGCTTGCCGCAGGCCAGGCCGACTCGCCATGGCCATGCAACCCCGACAACAAGTACATCGTCCACTTCCCCGAAACCCGTGAAATCTGGAGCTACGGCTCGGGTTACGGCGGCAACGCACTACTCGGAAAGAAGTGCTTCGCCTTGCGCATCGCTTCGGTGATGGCACGCGACGACGGCTGGCTCGCCGAGCACATGCTCATCCTCAAGCTCACGAACCCGCAGGGTTCATCGAAGTACATCGCCGCGGCATTCCCGTCGGCGTGTGGCAAGACGAACCTCGCGATGCTCGTTCCCACGATTCCGGGCTGGAAGGCCGAAACCATCGGCGACGACATCTGCTGGATGAAGTTCGGCGACGATGGCCGCCTGTACGCCATCAATCCCGAAGCGGGCTTCTTCGGCGTCGCTCCGGGCACCGGCTACGACACCAACGCCAACGCGATGGAAACGTTGTGGGGCAACTCGCTCTTCAC
>JBEBAF010000201.1:0-3414 GCA_041159045.1 Actinomycetota bacterium | reverse complement strand
TCACTGCGCTCGCACAGGCAACTGGCCGGTTGATCAGGTCACGCAACGATCGCGGCGTGGTTGCCGTTCTCGATCCGCGTCTGGCGACGAAGGGCTACCGCTGGACGATCATCAAAGCCCTCCCTCCGATGCGTCGGACAAAGGACAAGGAAGAAGTTCTGGCTTTCCTGCGCGAGACGACCGCGGAACGCTGACGTTCATCCCCCGACGGAAATCACCCCGCCATCAGTCGATAGCCGGTTCCCCGCGCCGTGACGATGATTTTCGGATCTTCCGGTTGGTCTTCGATTTTCACCCGCAACCTGCGAATGTGTGCATCGACCAAGCGACTGTCGCCCAAATACTCGTAACCCCACACGCGTTCCAACAATTGATCGCGCGACAGGATCTGACCCGCATGATCCGCGAACTCACAAAGCAAGCGGTATTCGGTGCGGGTCAGCGGCAACTCACGACCTGCCTTCAAAACGATGCCGAGATCGCGACGGATCTCGAGATCGCCAACGCGATCGAGGCGTGGGGTGACGGGAATGGGCCCGGTGTTTTCGTGAAGCTGAACTCGTCGCAAAGCGGCACGGATGCGTGCCGCAAGTTCTTTCGGCACAACCGGCTTCGTGACATAGTCGTCGGCTCCCGCCTCGAGACCGGCGACGAGATCGTGCGTGTCGGTTTGCGCGGTCACCATGATGATGGGCGTCAACGAATGGGCGCGTAACTGCCGACACACCTCGAATCCCGAGATGTCGGGCAATCGCAGGTCGAGCAACACCAGGTCGGGCGACACTTCGCCATACAGGCGTAGCCCCGTCGAGCCGTCGTGGGCCTCGACCACTTCGTACCCTTCGTCCTCGAGGGCCAACCTGAGCGCAAGTCGAATGTTGTCGTCGTCTTCCACGAAGAGGAGCCGGTGCACGGTCGCCATTCTGCCCTGCCACCCCCACCAATCTTCGGAATCGTTACAGAAAACGCACAGAATTTGCCGTGCTTTGTCACACAAGGATTGGAGAATTCAGCGGGTGGTTTCCTCCCGGTGGATCACTTTCCTCCCCCTTTTGTGATCCACCGGGTGGGAAGGTTCGCCGCAATCGGCAAAACTTGCCGCTGTGCCCTCGGTTCGACGAAAAGCTTCGACGTCCTCCGGCATCGGGCGTCCCTCTCGTTTGGGGCTGAGGGCCCGCACACTTGTTTCCTTCGGCTTGATTGCTCTCTTCACCTCGCTGCTCGCCGGGATCGCCACTTACTCGTTCAGTCGCAGCAATCTGATCGAACAGCGCGTGAACTCGGCGCGCACACAGGCATTCAGCAATGCGGCACTGATGCGGTCGTATCTGCTCAACCGACGCAATCTCGCGGGCAACCTCATCACCACGATCCGCACCGAATCGGGTGGTTACGCGGTCGTTCGGGTCGACCCCCAGGATTTCTTCTACGCCAGTGACCCGCTCCGATTCACACAGGCCGACCTACCCGCCTCTCTCGTTGCGCTCGTTCAGAACGGCCGATCAGCGAACCAACGCTTCAGCAACGCCGGCGAGCTCTATTACGGCATCGGCATTCCGATGCCATCGGTCGGTGCCGACTATTACGAAGTATTTCCCTTACGTGACACCCAACGAACTCTTGGTTTGATTCTCAGCGCACTGCTCGCCGGCCTCATCGTTGCCACCGCGACGGCAATCACGCTTGGCTGGTTCACATCGAGACGATTGCTGACCCCCGTACGACGGGTCGCCGACACGGCAGCCGAAATTGCGAGCGGACACCTCACCGCGCGCCTCGATGTCGAAGACGACCCCGATCTGAACAGGCTCGCGGTGAGCTTCAATGAGATGGCCGATGCCGTTCAAGAGCGCATCGAACGTGAGGTTCGTTTCGCCAGCGACGTCAGCCACGAACTCCGATCGCCAATCACGGCGCTGTCCGCCGCAGTCGAAGTTCTCGCCACGCGGCGCGCAGAGCTTTCCGACAGGAACCAGCAGGCCCTCGATGTTCTCACCACGCAGGTACAACGTTTCGACAGGATGGTGATCGACCTGCTCGAACTTTCTCGCTTGGATTCCGGATCATCATCCGCGCGCTTCGAGGACGTGAACCTGGCTGACTTCGTTCGCCGAATTGCGCAACGCTACGGCTTTGGCACGGTTCCGCTCGACGTCACCGGAATTCTCCACGACGAATTTCCCACCGATCGGTTACGTCTCGAGCGCATCGTTCTCAATTTGTTGGTCAATGCTCGCGAACATGCGGGCGGAGCAACCGCAATCGGAATTCACGGGAAGCTGGATTCCGTTTCGATAGCTGTCAGCGACCAGGGGCCAGGTTTGTCGATGGAAGATCGAGCGAGAATCTTCAATCGTTTTGCACGGGGATCATCTGCTGCGCGCGGAACCGGCACCGGGCTCGGGCTCTCGATTGCTCTCGAGCACGCACGCGCCCTTGGCGGTGATATCCGGATCGAAAACAACGAGCCGAGCGGCTTGCGATTCGTTGTTGAGCTTCCCACCGATCCGTCGCGATCGGAAGCGGAGAGGATCGTCAAGTGATCGACACGACACACATGCCCCGATTCCGTCACTTCGCTCGCCCGACCGTGATTTTCGCCTTGCTGTCGACCATGGCCGCCTGCGGTCCCCGGGTCCAACGCGAGGCGTCGGAATTGCGTGGCGTTCCCAGCGAACTTTCCGCCACAACCACTTCCTCGACAACGTCGACCACGAGTCCTATGAACTCGACCTCGACATCGATCGCAACCGAGCCCGCCACGTTGTACGTGATCCTCGAAGATCACCTCATCCAGACGTCGCACGACTTGCCGAGTGGGGCCTCGGAACAGGATGTTCTCGACGAGCTGCTCGGATTGTCATCCGATCCCGCCATGGGCGCGACGATCCGCAGCGCACTTCCCAAGAACCTCACAGCCACGGTGAGCGTCGAGCGAGGACTCGCGACCGTCGACACCGACGCCTCTCTCCTGACCGACATCTCACCTCTCGACCAAAGATTGGCGATCGGTCAGATCGTGCTCACTCTCACGTCACGTCCCGGCGTCGGACAGGTCGCTTTTTTCGTCAATGGCAAGCCTCAGGCGGTTCCTCGCGGTGGCGGCGACTTGGCACCGGCAAGCCAACCGGTGGCGTACGACGATTACCTGCAATTGATCACACCGTCGTTCTGACGGACGCAGCGTCAATAGCCCAAGCGCTCGACACGGTCGGCGCGTTGTTGCCAATTCTTGTCGACGGTCACGTGCAGTTCGAGGAATGCGCCCGGCTTCATCTGTTTGCGCACGGCTTCTCCGACTTGTTTCAGCAATGCACCGCCCTTGCCGATGACCATGCCCTTCTGTGATTCGCGTTCGACGACGATTTCACAGCGCACGCGCGGCCACTCCCACTCGGTCACTCGGGTCGCAAT
>JBEBAF010000200.1:0-6218 GCA_041159045.1 Actinomycetota bacterium | reverse complement strand
TGGATGCTGTGTTACCCGGTGATCATCGGCGGTGCATTCGACCCTGCAAACGAGCGCGGTAAGGCGCTCGCCGAGGAATGTTTGCGTCGAGCGACAACTGCGGTGAGCGATCGAGGATTGCTCTCGAAAATTCCCTAGGGACAGCGTCAGTTGATCTTCAGTTCGAGCGACTTGCTGTACTCGGTGATGCACGGGTTCTTGAAGGCGCGGTAGAGCTGGGCACGTACCAGGATGGTGGTGCCGGGCTTGGCCTCGAGCAACAACGCCGAGGTGAGGCTGATGCGCATGAACGACGACCTCTTCCACGTCGTTCCGTTGTCGGTGGATACTTCGAGGTTCAGCTGATTCGGTGATGTTTCGGGTGGTGGCGCCATGACGACGGTCCACTCGACGTGCGCATTGGCGGCATCAGACAACCTGAAGTCCTTCGGCGGTGCAATGTCGGCACACGTGACGTTCGGCAGTGGTACGTCGGCGGGGACGACGTTGGTCAACGGAACGGGCGTCGTTTGCGGCATCGCTGGCAGCGTGGTGACGGGCGTGGTTGATGTTGTGGTTTCCGCTACGGCCGTGCCGGAAGGTGACGTGTCTGCAGATTCGCTCTCTCCGCCGCAGGCGGCAAGGAGTGATGACACCGCGATTCCGACGACGGCAAATCTCGCGAGGCGCACCGACATGCTGATCAACGGAGGTACGCCGGCCGCTTGGACTCGTAGTCGGTGATGGCATCGGCGTGCGTGAGTGTGATGCCGATGTCGTCGAGACCGTTCAAGAAGCGGTGCTGCGTGGGTGCATCCATGGGGAACGACGCCACGATGCCCTTTGCCGGCACCTCGATCTTCAGGTTCTCCATGTCGACGGTGATTTCGGTTTTCGGGTCGGCCTCGATGGCTTCCCAGATCTTTGCGACGATCGATTCGTCGACAACCACCGGAACGAGGCCGTTCTTCGTGCAGTTGTTGCGGAAGATGTCGGAGAATGACGGAGCGATCACCGCGTCGAACCCGTACTGCTGCAATGCCCACACGGCGTGTTCGCGTGATGACCCGACACCGAACGATGGTCCGGCAACGAGGACGGTGGCGCCCGCATAGCGTTCGTCGTTCATGACGAAGTTGCGGTCGTCGCGCCAGGTCGAGAAGAGACCCGCTTCGAAGCCCGTGCGCTCTACGCGCTTCAGCCACTCGGCAGGAATGATTTGGTCGGTGTCGACGTCGGAACGCTTGAGGGGGAGTGCGGTTCCGGAGATGACTCGTACTGCTTTCATGATGCGCTCCAGTTACTTGAGATCCGATGGGGTGGCGAACTTGCCGACGATTGCCGTTGCGGCGGCGACTTCCGGCGACACGAGGTGGGTGCGTCCACCGCGGCCCTGACGGCCTTCGAAGTTGCGGTTCGACGTCGATGCCGAACGTTCGCCGACGGCCAACTTGTCGGGGTTCATTGCAAGGCACATCGAACAACCAGGTTCGCGCCAATCGGCGCCGGCCTCGGTGAACACCTTGTCGAGACCTTCGGCGATCGCCTGCGCCTTCACGCGGTGCGAACCGGGAACGACCATCACGCGCTTGGCGGTGACCTTGCGACCCTTCATCACCGCAGCTGCGGCACGGAGGTCTTCGATGCGCGAGTTCGTGCACGAACCGATGAAGACGGTGTCGACCGCGATGTCGCGGATCTTCTGGCCCGGTGTGAGACCCATGTATTCCAGCGCACGTGCGACTGTGTCTTTCTGCGTTGCATCGGCGTAATCGTTGGGCGAGGGGATCGTTGCATCGATGCCGAGAACCTGGCCGGGGTTGGTGCCCCACGTGACCTGCGGTGTGAGCTTCGAAGCATCGATGACGACTTCCTTGTCCCACTTGGCGCCGTCGTCGGTGACGAGCGTCTTCCAGTCGGCAACCGCTGCGTCCCAGTTGGCACCCTTCGGCGCATTGTCGCGGTTCTTCAAGTATTCGAAGGTCGTGTCGTCGGGTGCGATGAGGCCGGCGCGGGCGCCCGCTTCGATGCTCATGTTGCACACCGTCATGCGACCTTCCATCGACAGCGCGCGAATGGCCGAGCCGCTGTATTCGATGACGTGGCCGATGCCGCCACCCGTTCCGATTTCACCGATGATCGCGAGAACGATGTCCTTCGCGGTGACGCCTGCAGGTGCGGTGCCTTCGACCGACACACGCATCCACTTGGGTCGCGACTGGGGCAACGTTTGCGTGGCGAGAACGTGTTCGACTTCCGATGTGCCGATGCCGAACGCGAGTGCGCCGAACGCGCCGTGCGTTGCGGTGTGGCTGTCGCCGCACACCACGGTCATTCCGGGAAGCGTGCGACCTTGTTCGGGGGCGATGACGTGAACGATGCCTTGGTCTTTGTGACCCATCGGAAACACGGTGACGCCGAAGTGCGCGGCGTTTTCATCGAGTACTTCGAGCTGACGCTTCGAGATGGGGTCGGCGACAGGAAGGTGAATGTCGGCCGTGGGAACGTTGTGGTCGGCCGTTGCAACCGTGAGGTCGGGGCGACGCACGGTGCGACCTGACAAGCGCAGGCCTTCGAACGCCTGCGGACTGGTCACCTCGTGCACGAGGTGCAGGTCGATGTACAACAGATCGGGTTCACCCTCGCCGCGGTGAACGACGTGTCGTTCCCACACCTTTTCGGGCAGCGTCATCGGCTTGCTCATCGGAATCCCTTCGCGTCGTGTTCTGAATCACGTGGCAATCGTTGTCTCAATATGTGAGATATGATTCCCAACTGATGGAAAGCGTATCTGGAGTCGGGGTTCTCGACAAGTCGGTCCTCGTATTGCACGCGCTTGCTGCGACCAACGACGGCCTCAGCCTGGCCGAACTGCAAGATGCGACTTCGTTGCCACGTGCGACGGCGCACCGATTGGCCAACGCTCTCGAGGAACACGGCTTCGTTCGTCGCAACGGCGAGGGTCGTTACGTACTGGGTTTCGCCCTCAATGCTCTCGCTACGGCTGCGCAACGGCAGTTTCCCTTGGCAACGCTCGCGCGGCCCGTTCTCGAGCGACTCGTCACCGCAACGGGTGAAAGCGTTCAGTTGTACGTACGCGAAGCCGAGAACCGCCGGTGCGTGTTGTCGCTGCAATCGCCGCACGGCTTGCGGTGGATCATCGCCGAAGGCGAGGTGTATCCACTTGGGCGGGGCAGTGCCGGCCACGTTCTCGCAGGGAAGACCTTGAGCAAGGGTGGGTGGATCGAGAGTGTCGCCGAGCGCGAAGCGGGTGTCGCAAGTGTCAGCGCACCGGTGCGTGTCGGTGGGGAAGTGATCGCGGCGGTCAGTGTGTCGGGGCCGATCGAACGACTCACGCGCACGCCCGGCAAGAAGTTCGGTTCCGCGGTAACGAAAGCGGCCGCAGGAATCGAGTCCCTGCGGCCGCTGTAATGCGTATTCAGTTGTTGGGCGAATCGCCTACGGGATCAGAACGATCACTGCACGGCGGTTCTTGGCCTGATCGGCTTCCGTCTTGCCGGTTGATGCCGGGGCCAGTGCGCCAACGCCGCTGATCGCGAACGGGCCGGTTGCGCCCGCTGCTTTCAGTGCGGCGACGGTGGCGATGGCACGGTCACGTGCAATGGCCTTGTTTGCGGGGCTGTTGCCGTTCAGTGTGCCCGAGTGGCCGATCACGAGAACCGAACCGGCAGCCGACACCTTGGCCTTGATCGACTTGATGCGGGCGAGTGCCGTTGCGTCGAGCGTTGACGACATCGCGTCGAAGTAGACCGGTGCCAACGTGACGATGGCGTTACCGATTTTCACTTCGCTGATGTCGTCGCTGACAACCGTGGTCTTTAGCGTGCGCAGTACCGCGCGGGTCTTTGCGTTGACGACCTGTGCGATGCACTTGCCTTCGTCGATGAACACGAGCTCATCGTCGTTCGGCAGACAGATCGACGGTGTGAGGGTTTCGATGTCCATCACCTTGTTCTGTGCCGAGGTCAACACGTTGATCGCCGAGTCAGCGGCAACTTCCGCCGGCGCTGTTGTGTACACCTTGGTGTCGGTCACGGTTACGCCGGGTTTCGCCGACGCGTACACGCCACCAGCAACCGTGGTCGTGGTCGCCGCAACCGTTGTGGTTGTTGCCGCAACAGTGGTCGTCGTTGTCGGCGCAATAGTCGTCGTCGTTGTCGTCGTTGATGTAGTCGTCGTCGTGCCCGCGATATTCGCTGCAGTTGGTGCCCAGGTAACCGAGTCGGGTGCAAAAACTCCGGCAGGAAATGTGACGGTGGTGGCGGTGCCTACCGTAGAACCATCGAATGATGCCATCTTCACGCTGTTGGCAGCGTTGTAGAGGATCTTCGTTCCGTCAGGCGAGAACGAAGGCCTGCCCGAGGCTTCGTTGCTGCCACTTGTTCCTGAGAACGCAGTGATCTTTGATCCCGTGTTGTCGGTCTTGGCGATGCCGATCGACCAGTTGGTCGCATTGAAGCGGAAGATGACGTACTGACCATCGGGCGACACGTCAAAGTCAGCCGTGTACGTTCGGTTGGGGTTGTTGTTGCATGAATTGGTGAGAACTGATCCCACTCCTGAGACATTCAAGTCTTTCACGTAGATCCCGTAGTAGCCCATGCCGCACGAGTGGCCACTTTGCTCGCCGACATACGCGATTTTGGTGGCTGAAACGTACTGCGGCCTCGTGGCGAAGATTCCGACTCCGGTTGAATCGATGATCCGATTCGACGCCGAAAATGTCTGAGATGCCGCAGCATCTACGATGTGGACGTCGTTGTCGTAGGAAACGATGACCTTTGTTCCGTCCGGCGAGAAAGAAGGATCTTGGGCCATCGGCGATCCGGATCCACTCGCGATCGTGATCGGATTCGTGCCATCGGAATTCGACATCTTGATCGACCATGCGGACCCACCGCTCGATGCAAACCAAACCGCCTTGCTTCCGTCCGCCGAAAACTGTGGCAGGCCCGTCGCCGTAAGCGCGGGCGTAACCGCGGTACCAGAGAGCGTGGATACGCCAAGCGACGATCCGCTCATGGAAGCCTTCATGTAGACGAGGTGGCCATTGGTGCCTGAGTAAGTGCTCGGTGCCACGCGAAGCGCGTCGACCGCCACCGGGATTGTTGTTAGCGCAAGCGTTGACGCAACAAACGGCAGCGCTTTTTTGATGCTCTTAAGGAATCGCATGGCGATAAACATACCATAAGTCTTATACTGTTCTAAACTATCCGTCGCCTTAATCAACCGCGTGCTACGGACAATAAATACAAGGGATACTTATTGCATGGTCGTCGCGGGTGAAGTGGTGAGAAACCGAATCCTCGACGCCGCCGTCCATGCGATCGACGTGGGTGGCGAGGCATCGCTGCGCGTCGTCGCAGTGTGCGAGGCGGCCGGCGTAACGCAGGGGATGGTGCGGTACTACTTCGGCAACCGCGATGGCCTTGTGTCCGAGGCAAAGGGTGTCCGATTCGGTCGGCGGTTCGGCGAATTCCTCGATGAATTCGAATCCGCGGCGGCCGGATGCCAGACGCCGGACCAATTGCGGGCAGTGATCGATGCAGTGTTCGGGCGCGTGTTCATCCGCGAGCGCAGTGTGCTTCGACTCGAGCGCAACGTCGACGTGGGTGGTGCCGTCGGCCATGCAGCACTCGCAGAGCGAATTGCCGCAAGTCGCGATGAAGGATGCTTGCATCTCGCACGCATTCTCGGCTCAGCGCGTGATCGGAACTTGATTCGCAAAGATGCTGACGTGGTTGCCGTCTCTGCCATGTATTACGTGTTCGTCCACGGATTTTCGTTGTGGGAACTGGGCAAAGAGACGATCGATCGCGAATCAATTGTCGCGGTTTTCAAGTCGGCACTTTTCGCCGCACTTTTTGACTGACCATTCAAGCCACGCCGCGCACACATGTGGGCATGACAAACAATCAGCAAACCAATCCCGTCACGCCCGTCGATTTGGCCGCGATGGTCGAGTCGAGAATTCATGAATCGCTCATCGATTCCGAGCAAGCGTTCGATCTCGACCGTGCGCGTTTGTACGGCGTGAACTTTTCCGGTGAAGACATGCAGCTGTCGTTCGTGTTGGAACACGGCGACATCTATCAATTGCTCGATACGCCCGAGTCGACGTGTGCCCGCATGTTCGATGCGGCCGCATTGGTGACGTGTGGATGGGCGGCGCCGATTGCCGAAGGGGCCGACGAGCCCGATTCGGCACCGAGCGTGCA
>JBEBAF010000199.1:0-6447 GCA_041159045.1 Actinomycetota bacterium | reverse complement strand
TTCGGTCTGGAGCGCTGCCCAACACCAGGCTCCATGCCATGCGCCGTGCACCAATACGACGAGCGGAGATTCATTGACCGAGCTGTTTTCTGGCATGGTAGAGATCGTGCCACAAAGCCTTGATCCCCTCGCTCAGTTTCGTCTCGATGGTCGCGTTGCAGTCGTCACCGGGGCCTCATCCGGCCTCGGAGTTCGGTTCGCCCAAGTTCTCCACGCCGTTGGGGCCAAAGTGGTCATCGCTGCGCGTCGCGCCGACCGACTCGAGGCACTTGCAAAGGAACTTCCGGGCAGCCTTGCGGTTCCCGCCGATGTCGCAAAGGCGGCGGACCGCGAGAACCTCGTGCGTACCGCCGAGGGGCACTTTGGTCGAGTCGACATTCTCGTCAACAACGCGGGAATCTCGCGAACGGGTGGCATCGAAGTCGAGGCCCTCGAAACCTTCGAAGAGGTGATGGAGGTCAACGTGACCGCCGTCTGGCATCTGATGAAACTTGCCGGTGAAGGAATGGTCGCACGCGGATCGGGCAGTGTGATCAACATTGCGTCGATGCTTGGTTTCGTCGGTGCGACTCCGATCAAGCAGGCCAACTATTCGGCGAGCAAGGGTGCCGTTGTGAATCTCACGCGCGAGATGGCGTTGCAGTGGGCGCGGAAAGGTGTGCGAGTGAACGCGCTGTGTCCCGGCTGGTTCGAAACCGAAATGACGGCAGGCATGGAATCCGACGAGGGAAGCCAGCGTTACATCAAGAACAACTCACCAATGCCACGCATGGGATTCGCACACGAACTCGACGGCGCGCTTCTCTTCCTGGCAAGTGACGCGTCGTCGTTCGTGACGGGTCAGTCATTGATCGTCGACGGCGGATGGACCGCCCGTTGATCCGTCCCGGCAACTGATCAGATGTTCGGCCGGTGGTGATCCCACGGATTCGATGATTCGAGTTCCGATGCGATGCGAATGAGAAGGTCTTCGCGTCCGTAGGCCGCAACAAGTTGGATTCCGATCGGCAGGCCGCTTTCACCGATGTGCATCGGCAGGCTGATTGCCGGCTGACCCGTGGTGTTGAACTGTGACGTGAACGAGATCCAGTCGACGGCAATGCGGCCGGTTTCCGTGGGGTCTGCCGGGTTGTTGCGCGACGTGCCAACGGGCAGTGGCGGTGCCGACAATGTCGGCGTGAGCAGAAGATCCCAGCCATCGGTCCACCATTGGGCGACGTTGCGACGGAACGCACCTGCTGCGTTCACCGCATTCGCATAGTCGAGGGCCGACAGATTCTTCGCGAACTCTGCCATCGCCCAGTTCATCAACTCGATGTCGTCTTCGTTCACCGGCCGTCCGAGCAGCGTGGCGAGTCCGTCGCGGTTCGTCGCCATGTTGGTTGACCACAACGCCGAGAACCGTGCTGCTGCCTTCGTATCGGCGAGCGCAGCGGGAAATGCAGGCTCGACGTGGTGGCCGAGAGATTCGAGCAACTTTGCAGTGCGATTCACGGCCTGGACACAGTCGGGGTGAATCGATTCACCCGTGAACTTCGTGGTGGCGAAACCGATGCGCAAACGGCCCGGGGTCGCTCCGACTTCGTCGATGTAGCGGCGCAGCGGTGGGGGAGCAATGACGAGGTCGCCGACTCCGGGGCCGTGCACCGCGTCGAGCATCGCAGCGGTGTCGCGCACGCTGCGTGACACGCAGAGTTCGACGCCGAGATTCGTTTCGAGTCGTGTTGGCCCGACGGTGATGCGCCCTTGGGACACCTTCAACCCAACGAGGCCGCAGCATGACGCCGGAACGCGAATGGATCCACCGCCGTCGCTCGCGTGGGCGATTGGCACCATGCCGGCTGCAACTGCTGCAGCCGATCCACCGCTCGAACCACCGCAGGTGTGGTCGGTGTTCCACGGGTTGCGGGAGATACCCCACGCTTCGGGTTCGGTGACGGGCACGCTGCCCCATTCGGGCGAGGTGGTGCGGCCGAGAATCGACATGCGTTGTGCGGCGAATCGCTCGACGAGTGTCGTCGAGAACTGCGGCGTGAAGTTCGCCTCTTTCAGTGCCTTGTTGCCGTTCGAAATCGGGAAGCCCGCGTAGAAGGTGTGGAGGTCCTTCAACAGAAACGGTACGCCCGCAAAGTGCGTGTCGGGTTTGTCGTTGTCGACCGCGCTCGCGAGTTCGCGACCGTGGTCGAACCACTTGTAGTTGACGACGCTCAACTTCGGATCGATCGCCTCGATGCGTTGAATCGCAGCTTCGGTGAGTTCGCGCGCGGATACCTGCCCACTGCGCACCAAGTCGGCTTGAGCGGTTGCATCGAGCCAGCGTGTGTCGTCGGCGATCGTTCCCATGGGTCTCCGTTCGTGCGGGTCGGATTCATTGCGAACCGAAAGACATCGGTCGCGACGGTTCCGAATTCAGACAAATAGTCTATCGCTCATCGCGGTCGGCTATGGTCGAGCGAAGTGTCTTCGCCCGCCGACTCCGCCGCTGCGGAACCACCTCGCCAACTCACGTCGCGTGACGTTCTGAAGGTGCCCGCGGTGCGGGCCATGTTGGTGTTCGGCACGTGTCTGTACACGGGGCTCATGTTGCAGGCTGCCGCCCTGGGGAAACAGGTGTACGACATCACCGGACGGGAAATCGACATCGGCTGGATCGGCCTCGTCGAGTTCATGCCGGCGGCAGCGCTGGTGCTGGTCACCGGGGTCGTGGCCGATCGCTTCCACCGTCGCAAGATTGTCTTGATCGCCGTAACGGGCGAGCTTCTCACCGCCATCGCGTTGATGTTGTACGCCCGAACCACCCCAACGGCGGTCGCACCGATCTTCATCGTCACGTTTGCCTACGGCGTCGCGCGCGCGTTCGTTGCGCCTGCATCGCGGTCGATCTGGCCCGCAATCGCGCCGCCCGGAGGTTTGCCCGCAGTCGTTGCGCTGTCGTCGGCCACCTGGACGGGTGCTGCAATCCTCGGGCCGGCGGCGTCGGGTCTGCTGTACAGCATTGATCCGTGGGTTGCGTACGCAACGTCGACGGTTCTCATCGCCGTGGCGATCGCCAGCTTCGTCCGCGTCGATGTGCCACGGGTCGTCACAACCACACCGCACGAGCGTCCGACGTTCCGACATGCGATCGAGGGTCTTGTCTTCATCCGGCGGACCCCGATTCTTCTCGCCGCAATTTCTCTCGATCTGTTCGCCGTCTTGTTCGGCGGCGCAGTGGCGCTGTTGCCGGTCATTGCTGAAGAGCGACTCGGCGTCGGCGATGTTGCCTACGGTTGGCTGAGGGCCGGTGTGGGTATTGGAGCCGCCGTCATGGCGATCTTCCTTGCCTGGAAGCCGGTGACACGACGTGTCGGTCACACGTTGTTCGTTGTCGTTGCAGTTTTCGGTGTGATGACGGTCGTGTTGGGTGTAACGCACAGCTACGTCGTTGCATTCGTTGCAATCGTCGTCATGAGCGCGGCCGACATGGTGAGCGTCTTCATTCGTGGTTCGATCGTTCCGTTGGTCACGCCCGACGACAAACGTGGACGCGTTCTGGCGGTCGAGAACGTGTTCATCGGCGCGTCGAACGAACTAGGTGCATTCGAATCCGGAGTTGCGTCACAAGCACTCGGAACTGCGGGGGCCGTCGTGGGTGGCGGAATCGCAACGGTCGGAATCGCCGCCGCATGGTGGGTGTTGTTCCCCGCGCTACGCCATGTCGACCGCTTCTCGGACCTCGAAGAACGCGCAGAGAACTAGGCATTTCGGCCGTAAAATGGCCTCCATGCCCGTTGTCCCCACCGAAAAGCTCCGGGAGAAGAAGAAGCTCGTCCGCGAATTCCGTGAATTCGTCGATCGTGGCAACGTCGTCGAGCTCGGCGTCGCCTTCGTGATGGGGGCAACGTTCAAAACCATCATCGACTCGTTCGCGGGCAACGGTTCCGACAATCAGGGAATCCTCGGCGGTCTCATCGGCGCGATCTTTGGTGGCAAGACACCCAATTTCAACGACAAGGGTGTCACATTGAACGGCAGCTTCATCCCGCTCGGTTCATTGCTCACTGCGGCCATCAACTTCTTCATCGTCTCCATTGCCATGTTCTTCGTGATCCGCCTGTACAACCGGTTCCGCTCGGGTGACTCAGCCTCGAAGCCCGCACCCACCACGAACGATCTGCTCACTGAAATTCGCGACGAACTGCGCAAGCGTCCATGAGAAATCTTCGGGTCGTACGTTCGGCAGGAATCGCGCTGTTCGGCCTGGCCGCTGTCGTTGCGTCGTGCGGTGGCGACGGTTCCTCGAACGGTGGAACGCTCGACGGCGTCGGCCGCATTCCCGGAAACGATTTCGTCGGTGTGGCAACGCTGCCGCCAGACATTGCGTCCGAGGTCTCCATCCCCGCGTTGAACGGGGCGATGCTCGGCACGGTCGCGAAGGGGAATCGTCTCCTCATGATCGGCGACTCGATTTTGTCGTCGATCGCGAAGCGCTACGGCAACGAAGCATGTGGTCTGTTGGTTCCGCAGGGCTGGAACGTTGCCCTCGAAGCCGAAGCCGGTCAGTTCGCCGAGTTCGGGATGGACGTGCTCGACAAGCGGTGGAACGAAGGTTGGGATGCAGTCGTCATCGAATTGGGCACCAACTACGACGGCAACAAAGACCGCTATCGCCGCGCGATGGACAAGATCTTCGCAACGATCGGTGAAACACCCGCTGTGTTGCTGAACACCACGGTGTTCCGCGACAAGCAGAACGAAGTCAATGCGATCATCGATGAACTTGTTGCGGCGCACCCAACGGCCACTCTGCTCGACTGGGCGGCAATTTCCGCCGTGCGTTCGGTGCGAGGTGGCGACGGCATTCACCCCAGTCCTGCGGGTCGCGTGGTTCTCGCCACGGCCATCGCTCGCGCGGCAGGAATCGCGCCGACATCACCGGGCGACTGCATGAAGGTGTACTTCCAAGACGACAGTCGAGTGCTGCGCGACGTCATGCCCTCGGCGAACGACACCACGATTCCGCCCAGCTCGTCCTCGACTCTGGTGCAAGGGTCTTCCACGACGCTTACTGCGGCCACGACCATTGTCGGCGCAACCACGACCATGCCTGCCGGTCCGACCACCACAGTCGCCACTCCGCAAACAACGGCAGTTGCTCCGGCCACGACGGTCGCTCCGGCAACCACAGCGGCCGCACCCACAAGCTCGGTGGGCTGATGCTGCAGGTGAACGCGCTCACCGTCGAGGTGGGCGGCAAGACAATCGTCGAAGGCGCATCGTTCACGATCATGCCCAAAGACAAAGTCGGCCTCGTCGGCCGTAATGGTGCGGGCAAGACCACGTTCTTCAAGACTTTGGGTGGCGACCTCGAACCTGCTGCAGGTTCGATCGTGTGCAAGGGAGGCTTCGGCTACCTCTCGCAGGACCCGCGTCAGGCGGGCGAATTCGACGGTCGACTTGCGATTACGCACATCCTGGCGGGGCGAAACATCGATGAACAGCTCACGCGCATCGAAAAACTTCGCATTGCGATGGAAGAGAACGCGAGCGAAGAGAACATCCGAAAATTCACCAAGGCGCAGGACATCTTCTCGTCGCAGGGCGGTTACGCCGCCGAAAGCGAGGCGCGTTCCATCGCTGCCGGTCTGGGCTTGCGTGCCGACCGGCTCGAATTGCAGTTGGGTGTTCTGTCGGGTGGTGAACGTCGACGCGTTGAATTGGCGAAGATTCTCTTCGCGGGAAGTGACCTGTTGCTCCTCGACGAACCGACGAACCACCTCGACGTCGATGCCAAAACGTGGCTCTTGAACTTCCTGCGTCAGTACCGCGGTGCGCTTCTGGTGATCAGCCACGACCTCGAACTTCTCGACGAAGCCATTACCCGTGTGTTGCACCTCGATCGTCCCGGCGAAGACGACCTGGGTGATCTCGTGGAATACCGCGGCACCTATTCGCAGTACAAGACCGCCCGTGCCGAAGACGAGAAGCGTCTTGCGCGAAAGGCGAGCCTCGAAGCCAAAGAGATCGATCGATTGCAGACGCTCGTCGATCGCTTCGGTGCGAAGGCAACCAAGGCATCGATGGCGCACAGCATCGAAAAGCGAATCGATCGCATGGAGGCCAATCGCACCAAGGCCGTATCGAAGGATCGCGTCCTCAAGGTGAAGTTCCCCGACCCGCCGCAGGCAGGCGAGACCGTCATCACGGTCGACCACTTGTCGAAGGCATACGGCGGCCCTGCAATTTTCGAGGACGTTTCGTTCGATCTGGGAAGGGGAGAACGCCTTCTCGTTCTCGGTCTCAACGGTGCGGGCAAGACGAGCCTGTTGCGCATCCTCGCGGGCGAAACGCAGGCCAGCATCGGCGACTTCTCTTTCGGTCACCACGTGCAGATGGGCTACTACGCCCAAGAACACGACAACCTCGATCCTTACGCGAATCTGATCGACCACATGCGCAAGGAAGCAC
>JBEBAF010000198.1:0-3196 GCA_041159045.1 Actinomycetota bacterium | reverse complement strand
GCAAAGCTGTTGTTCACGAACGCCGGCCTTGCCGAGGCAGCTGCAACGGTCGAAAAAGCGGAAGTGATCAAGGTCGAGGACCTCGCGTCGTTGTACGTGAAAGGTGCCGCGCAACTCACCGCCGACACGGAACCCGATGATGCAGCCTTCATTTGTTACACAAGCGGCACGACGGGCGATCCAAAGGGTGCCGTGCTGACACACGGATCGTTCAACGCCGGCTCGCAATCGTGGGCCCAGGCATTGAACCTGTGGCCGGAAGACAAGTTGCAGTTGCCGTTCCCACTCGCTTTCACGGGCGGACTCGCGCTGTGGCTTTACACGTACTGGTCGGGTGCGAGCTTGCTGCTCGACAACGAAGTCAACATCGACCGCATTTTCGACAACTTCGAAAAGGAACGAGCCACCAGTTTCATGGGCGTGCCGACCATCTTCCAGATGCTCGTCGACCATCCACGCTGGCAAACCGCCGACTTGTCGAGTTGGAAGAAGGCATGCTCGGGCGGCGCGGTTGTTCCGCCGTCACTGCTGAAGGCCGTGCAGGCGCGCGGAGTTCCGATGCTCCAGATGTTCAGCCTCACCGAGTCATCGGCTGCCGGAACCGTTCTTCCTTCGCACGACGCGTTCCGCAAGGTGGGCTCGGCGGGCATTCCGATCAACCACGGCTCGCTCAAGATTGCCGACGATGACGACAACGAAGTGCCGACCGGTGAAGTCGGCGAGATCCTTCTCAAGGGTCCGCAGGTGATGAAGGAATACTGGAACAACCCCGAAGCCACCGCAGCTGCATTACGCGGCGGATGGCTGCATACCGGCGACCTCGGTTATGTCGATGACGAGGGGTATCTCTACGTCGTCGACCGCAAGAAGGACATGCTCATCTCGGGCGGCCTGAACGTGTACCCGGCCGAACTCGAGCGCCTCATCACAACCGTTCCCGGAGTCGTGGAAGTTGCAGTCGTCGGTGTTCCGGATGATCGATGGGGCGAAACTCCGTTGGTCATCCTGTTCACCAACGGTGTGAAGGTCGAAGCCAAGGATGTTTTGCAGGTGTGCAAGGACAATCTCGCCGACTTCAAACTTCCCCGGTTCGTACACATCAGCGACTCGCCCCTGCCGCGCAACATGTCGGGCAAGATCCTCAAGCGTGAGCTGAAGGCACAGTTTGCTGATTTTCCGAAGACCGCCACTCCGATTCGTTGATCATGCGCGCACGAATCGGTATCACCATCTATTCGGTCGACTTCACGATGCGACCCGACGACCTCGCCCGTGAAATCGAGGCGCGTGGGTTCGAAAGTTTCTGGGTGCCCGAGCACAGCAACATTCCCACCAGTCGCAAGACCCCGTGGCCGGGCAGTCTGACCGGCGAACCGTTGCCACGCGAGTATTCGCACATGCTCGATGCGTTCGTTGCGCTGTCGATGGCCGCCGCAGTGACGATGAATCTGCGACTCGGCACCGGTGTCATGTTGCCGGCGCAACGCGACGCAATTTGGACGTCGAAGCAAATTTCATCGCTCGACTTTCTCAGCAACGGACGCGTCGAAGTGGGCGTTGGCGTTGGCTGGAACCAGGACGAGATCGAAAGTCACGGTGCAGTGTTCAAGGATCGCTGGCACAAGACCCGCGAAGTGGCAGAAGCAATGCGCACGCTGTGGCGCAACGAAGTGGCCGAATACAACGGGGACATCGTCGCCTTTCCACCGACGTGGCAATGGCCGAAGCCCGTTCAGCCCGGCGGGCCGAAGATTCACCTGGGTGGTGGCACCGGTCCGAGGCTTCTCGGTGAAGTGGCGAAGTGGGCCGATGGTTGGATGCCGATTTCGGCGCGCCCGTCGCTCGCGAGCCGTTTGCAAATGCTGGCTGAGGCCTGCGACAAGGTCGGTCGCGATTGGCGCACCCTCGACATCAGTGTTTTCGGCGCGAATACAACCGTCGACGGATTGTGCAATCTGTTCGAAGAGGGAATCACCCGTGCGATTCTCACGCTGCCGCCCGAGGGGCCGGAGGTGATTCTGCCGTTGCTCGACGAATGGGCGGCAACCAAAGACGCGGTTTACGCGCGGATGAACTAGTTCGCGTTCGCGAGCGAGGCGCAGAACGACAGCAGGTGTCGCGCACGCTCAACGTCGTCGGTGAAACCTTCACGCAGTGCCTTCGATCGCACTTCGAACGAGATCGGTACGTGCGGAACGGCCGCGCACATTTCGGCAATCGGGAGACCGCCTTCGCCCGGGCACATGCGCCCGTTGATCGCATCGTCGAGCAAGGCCTCGAATCCCTGGGGAATTGCGGCCGGCGCGTCGGCAATCTGGATGTAGGGGAACAGCGAGTTGTCGAGGCCCGCCAACTGTTCGAACGTCGCGCCCGACCTGGAGAAGTGCAGGTTGTCGATCAAGATGCCCGAGTTCGGCCGACCGGCGTCACGCACGATTTCTGCCGCCATCGCCAGTGTGTTCAGCGGGAAGATCGGCAGAAATTCGCACACGACGGTGATTCCGTGCGGAGCAGCAAAATCGCAGCACTCGCCGAATCGCTCGGTGTTGAAGGCCTGATCCTTCACTCGACTGGTGAAAAGAATGTTCCGCGCACCAATGGTGGCAGCGGCTTCGACCAATCGTGCCGCATGATCGTCGGCACCTTCGGCAGGAATGATCGGCTCGATGTCGAGCGCGATGATTCCTGTGTCGTCGAGACGTTTCTTCACCTCTTTGGTTGTTTCGTCAGTCCACGACGCGCCATCGAACCAAATGCCACACGCCGGCCAACCCGCGGCAGCCGCAACCTCGACCATCCGAGCCGGTCGCAACGTCGGGTGCACCCCGGCGGCCAACGACAGAAGACGGGTCACGTCACTTCTTCTTCGTGAAGCGAATCGGCAGCGACGACAGCGCGCGTAGTGCGAAGTTCTTCTGGTAGTCGAACTTCATGTTCGGATCGATCAACTCGAAGTCGTCGATGTTGTCGACGAACGCGCGGAATCCGATGGCCAATTCGCGGCGTGCCAAGGGTGCACCCAAACAGAAGTGCACACCGGCGCCGAATCCGATTTGCGACCGCGAGTTCGGGCGATCGAGGTCGAGTGCGTCGGGGTTTTCGAAGTGGCGTTCGTCGCGGTTCGCCGCTGCATAGCGAATGTTGACGATCGAACCCGCGGGAATCGTGACGCAGTGCATTTCCACGTCGACCGCAG
>JBEBAF010000197.1:0-6450 GCA_041159045.1 Actinomycetota bacterium | reverse complement strand
AGCGAAAAGGGTGCGATCGGTCTCAACGCCGCAACCGGAGAGTTCACCGACCTCATCAAGGCCGGCATTCTCGACCCGGCCAAGGTCACGCGCGCAGCGTTGCAGAACGCTGCATCGATCGCGGCCTTGGTTCTCACCACCGAGTGCCTCGTGGCCGACAAGCCCGAGAAGAACGCGCCCGCAGCGGGTGGCGGCATGCCGGGCGGAATGCCTGGTATGGGGATGATGTAGTCATCCACTCAGAAAACGTATGGGGATGATGTAATCGTCCTCTTCGAAGAAGTTGAAGAGCCCGGGCGAATCGCCTGGGCTCTTTGCTTTTCGTCGTACGCTCGGCACGTGAAGAAAGACAAGGCACCTCGGCTCGGCATCTTCCATCAAGCAGGCGACTACATCGTCGCAGCGATGTTGCTCTTTTCGCTGGGTCGGGCAGAAGTGCGCATATGGCCGTTCGCGATCGGCCTCGTTGTACTTGCCAACGCCGCGATGACGCGTGGGCCACTTGGTGCGTATCGCAAGATCGGCCTCGTGTCCCACAAGGCGATCGACGCAGTCGTGATCGCAGCCTGCATCGCGGGCGCGGTCGCGGTGCGCGATCACGGAACCGACACGCTCGTTCTCGTTGTGGTGGCAATCGTCCAGCTCTTCGTTGTGTGGCTGTCACGACTCGCAAAACAAGCGCGCGACTAACAGGTGGCAGAGATGGCACAGTGCCCATCTGCTCGGTAGCCTCGCGTCATGGCCTTTGAACGTCCTGCTCCTGATCTCAACAAGATGCTCACCGCGTGGGAACTCTGGGAGAAGGGCGAAGAAGCTCCGGGGAAGGTTCTTGCCAACTTGAAGACCGCCGGCTTCCCCGAAGTGCTGCGTCAGCTCATCGAATCGGGCTGGAAGCCGTCTGCCTGACAAGCCCATCCAATCGATGCGGCCGGGTGGGCAACAGCGCATTCCGCGACCTGCCGATTGGCAACCCGGTGCACCCGCACCGTGGCACGGAGCCGATCTCTCGCCGCTGAAATCGTTCGACGACGTCGTCAGCCGCGTCGCAGTGCATTCGCCGCGATCGATCGACACCGAAGCCGCGCAGCAAGCACGACCGAGTGCGGTACTCGTCACGCTGCATCCCGGTAGCGACGGTGTCGAGGTCGTGCTCACGAAGCGTGCTTCGCACCTGAAGAACCACAAGGGTGAGATCTCTTTTCCCGGCGGACGCGTCGAGCCCGACGAATCCATACGTGAAGCTGCATTGCGCGAAGCCGTCGAAGAGGTCGCGATGCCTTCGCACGAGGTGAATCTCGTCGGCGAACTCGACCACATTCTCACCGTCGTGAGTTCCAGCTACATCATTCCCGTTGTCGGCACGTTGGGTTATCGGCCATCACTCGTTGCATCGGAAAACGAAGTCGATCGGATTCTTCACGTTCCGTTGCACGATCTCGCCCGCGGCGACACCTTCCGCGAGGAACGCTGGACAACCCAGTACGGAAACATGAACGTGTACATGTATCACCTCGACGACGAAACAATCTGGGGAGCCACGGCGCGTGTTCTCACCCAGATCATTCGTCTGTGCGTTGGCGTGTGATTCAGCCGCCGAAACTACGAACCGCCGCGTAGAAGGTTTCAGCCCACGCGTAACAATTGAAGCGCTGTGAGAATCCACGTGGGGTGCACGTGGTTTGCATGTCTGCGAGGAATTGTTCGTCGGCACGCTTTCGGTTGACCTCGTCGAATCTTCCGAGAAGCTTCATGTTTCTGTAGGCAAAATCGTGACGTTGACACGGAATTCGGAAGTTGAACGACCGACCGGTGTTTCCAACCAATGGCGCACTGCAGTAGTCAGTGGTCCAGTCCAATTCGGTGTATTCACGCCGATATTCGCGAACGTACGAGGGGAATGCCGACAACTCTGTGACGAAAACGCCGCGTTCGACGATGGCTGACAAGGTGGCCGCACTGTGCGGCGACGGGGCGGCAAACGACGTTGCCGCGACGAGCAGTGAGATGAGGATTCCCATTCACCCTCCTTCTTGTTGCCCCGTGTGTGCGTTACCTGTCGTGAATCGTACGCAGCACCTTGGCGGTCATGATTGCACCGATTGCCGCCTCTTCGCCCTTGTTGTCGGTGTCGGCACAGCGCTCGAGGGCCTGTTCCATGGTGTTGACGGTGAGGACACCGAATGCAACGTGCACGCCCGTGTCCATTGCCGCGCGCTGCAACCCCGATGCCGCTTCACCCGAGACGTATTCGAAGTGGGGTGTGTCGCCGCGAATGACTGCACCGAGTGCAACCACAGCGTCGACCTTTCCCGAGGCGGCCAGTTCCTTGGCAACGACCGGCAATTCGAATGCGCCGGGAACCCAGTGGGTCACGATGTCGTTTTCGTCGACGCCATGGGAAGTGAATCCGCGAACGGCACCGCGGCGGAGCGCGTCGACAATGTCGAAGTTGAAAGTCGCGCACACGATGCCGAAGCGCATACCGGTGCCGTCGACATTTGCATTGTTGAGTCCGTCATTGGGTCCGACCATGGCTCCTACTTTCCGTCCATCTCGATCAAGTGGCCGAGACGTTCCTTCTTCGTGCGCAGATATTTCTCGTTCTCCGGAGTCGGAGCAATTTCGATCGAGACACGCTCGACAACGGTGAGCCCGTAGCCGCCGAGCCCGCCGTACTTCGCAGGGTTGTTGGTCATCAGTCGCAATTCGTTCGCGCCCAGGTCGGCAAGGATCTGCGCGCCGATTCCATATTCACGGCTGTCGACGGGAAGTCCGAGTTGAAGATTCGCATCAACGGTGTCGAGACCCTCGTCTTGCAGCGAATAGGCGCGAATCTTGTGGCCGATGCCGATGCCGCGACCTTCGTGACCTCGCAGGTAAACCACGACGCCACGACCTTCCTCGGCGATTTTCTGCATTGCGGCGTCGAGCTGTGGCCCGCAATCGCATCGGCGACTGCCGAACACGTCGCCCGTCAGACATTCGCTGTGCACGCGTGTCAGAACGGGACCACCCGTGGTGAGGTCGCCCTGTGTGAAGGCGAGGTGTTCGACCCCGTCGATGGTGCTGCGGTACGCATGACAGGTGAATGTTCCCCATTCGGTGGGAACCGGAGCCGAACCGATGAACTCGACCAACCGCTCGTGGTGACGGCGATATTCGATGAGCATCGCGATGGATGACAACAGGAGATTGTGTTCGGCACAGAACTTCCGCAGATCGTCGAGGCGGGCCATGGTGCCGTCGTCGTTCTGGATTTCACAGATCACACCGGCAGGTTCGCAACCGGCAAGACGGGCCAAGTCGACGGCGGCTTCCGTGTGGCCGGCGCGCTTCAACACGCCACCTTCGCGTGCGCGCAGCGGGAAGATGTGTCCGGGCTTGGCGAATGCGGTGTACGACACTTTTTGATCCGCGAGGCCGGCGAGAGTAGCGGCGCGGTCGGCGGCTGAAATGCCCGTGGTCGTTCCGTCGATCAGGTCAACCGACACGGTGAAAGCGGTTCGGTGGCTTTCGGTGTTCTGGTCGACCATTGCGGGAAGACGCAGATCATCACAGCGTTCCCCGGTGAGAGGTGCACAGACGACGCCGGAACTGTGGCGAACGATGAACGCAAGCTTCTCGGCCGTGGCGAATTGTGCAGCCATGATGAAGTCACCCTCGTTCTCGCGGTCTTCATCATCGACCATGACCACCATTTCGCCGCGAGCAATTGCCGCGAGGATGTCGGGGATGGGGGCGAACCCATTGTCGTTCGTCGTCATTTTTCTTCCTTTGGTTCAATGATCACTTCGATGTCATCGCCGAGTTGTTGGGAACTGACGACCTTGCCGCGCCACATCTCCGCCATCGATGATGCCGCTGAGCCCGCGAAAATTCCCCGAGCATCGTCACCGCCGGCCACGCATGGTGCGAGATGAAACACGTAACGATTGACGAGCCCCCGGCGATGGAATTCGCCGGCTACTTGTGCGCCGCCCTCGACAAGAAGTTGAAGTACGTCTTCGCCACCAAGAGTGTCGAGGAGAGCTTCCAGCTCGCCCGACCATTCGGTGCACGGATGGACTTTTGCTTCCGCAGGCGCTTTGCCCAAGACGATGCGACGTGGGGAAGGGCCATCTGCGTCGCGAACAGTGAGTTCGGGATTGTCGGCGCGGACCGTGCCCGCACCGACGAGGACCGCGTCACTTTCGGCACGCAGTTCGTGCACGCGCTGGCGAGCAACCGAACCGGTGATCCAGCGACTCGAACCATCGGCTGCCGCGGTGCGGCCATCGATCGTGCTTGCCATTTTCAGCACCACCCATGGGCGGCCGGTCGAGCGATGGTGGAGATACGGCGCAAGTTGTGTTTGCACTTGTGCTGCGCACGCGCCGATGTCGACCGATACTCCTGCGTCGCGCAATTGCGCGATTCCCCGGCCGGCAACTTTGATGTCCGGATCAACCACGCCAACGACGACACGCGAAATTCCGGCGTCGATGATTGCCTTCGTGCATGGTCCGGTTCTTCCGGTGTGCGAGCACGGTTCGAGCGTCGAATACAACGTTGCGCCCCGTGATGCGCTTCCCGCGCGGGAGAGTGCCGCGATTTCCGCGTGAGGTCCTCCGGGTGCGGCGGTGCAACCTTCGTAGGTGGAGCCATCGGTGGCAACGACAACTGCACCCACCCAGGGGTTGGGGCGCGCGACGAGACGCGCCTGAAGCGCCGCGCCGAGGGCGCGACGCATGAATTGTTCGTCGCGCACGTCGAACGTGCCCGAATAAACGGTCATGCCTCCACCTTGCTCCCATCCGGACTTTCACCGTCGGTCTCGGAATTTCACCGAATCGGCCGACCCACGTGAGTGGGAAGGTTCGCGGACTGTCACCGCCGGTTGGGACTTGCACCCAAACCCCGCAAGGGTTGTTTTCAGTTGTTCCCGAAAGGCTACGGGCTGCGTTGGCTATTTCTTCCAGCGCGTTTCCGGATCGGCGACTTCAGCCGCTTTGCGCTTGTCGGCGCGCAAGACATTGCGGAAGATCACGGTCATCACGACCGCCAAACCGGCGATGATGATGCCGAAGGTGGCGAGCTGAAGCCCGCCCCCGCGCTCGCCGGCGTCGGCCGGCTTGACTCCACAGCCGGGCTTCTCGAGGAGGCCGATGCACTGCGACGGGTCGCGTTCGAGGTTGAACTCGTAGACGGTCGTCGTGGTGGTGTCGGAACTCACGTCCACATCGTCACACGGCCTTCGGCCGTTTGCCAAACGGCAACTAGGGTCGAACCGATGTCACAGCCCTACGACACCGTTCTTGTTGTCGATTTTGGCGCCCAATACGCACAACTCATCGCGCGCAGGGTGCGTGAAGCCAGTGTCTATTCGGAAATCGTGTCGCACCGCATCAGCGCGGCCGAGGTCCGGAAGAAGAACCCGCGGGCGATCATCCTGTCGGGTGGTCCGAAAAGCGTGCACGTCGATGGTGCACCCAAGCTCGATCCCGCCATCTACGAACTCGGTGTTCCGATTCTCGGCATTTGCTACGGCCACCAACTGATCGCTGCACAACTAGGCGGCGAAGTGTCGCGTGGCGGTCGCGGGGAATACGGCAGGTCGATTCTCACGCGCGGCGATGACGAATCGCAGCTCTTGCACGACCTACCGCAGCAGTACCCGGTGTGGATGAGTCACTTCGATTTCGTCTCGAAAGTGCCCGACGGTTTCTCGGTGTGTGCATCGACTGCCGACGCGCCAACCGCGGTGATGGAGAATCGGTCGCGTCGCATCTGGGGTGTTCAGTTCCATCCCGAGGTCGTGCACTCGGAACACGGACAAGAAGTGCTGCGTCGCTTCCTCATCGAGCTTGCCGGCTGTGCGCCCACGTGGACCATGGCGTCGATCATCGATACCCAAGTCGAGGCAATTCGCGCGCAGGTTGGCTCACGTCGCGCAATCTGCGGTTTGTCGGGTGGTGTCGACTCGTCCGTCGCCGCCGCCTTGGTTCATCGCGCGATCGGACCGCAGCTCACGTGCGTGTACGTCGACACCGGGTTGATGCGCAAGGGCGAAAGCGAACAAGTCGTCGAGATGTTCCAGCGCAACATGGGCATCGAACTCATCCACGTATGTGCCGGCGACAAGTTCTTCGAGAAGTTGCGTGGTGTCACCGAGCCGGAAGCAAAGCGCAAGGCGATCGGCGAATTGTTCGTGCGCATTTTCGAAGAGAACACGGGTGGCGTCACCGACGCTGAATTTCTCGTTCAGGGAACCCTGTATCCCGATGTCATCGAAAGTGGTGGCAGCGACGGTACGGCTTCGGTCATCAAGAGTCACCACAATGTCGGTGGCCTGCCCGAAGACATGACCTTGCAGCTCGTCGAACCGCTCCGGTCGCTCTTCAAAGACGAAGTTCGTCGCCTCGGTACCGAGCTCGGCTTGCCCGACGAAATGGTGTGGCGCCAGCCGTTCCC
>JBEBAF010000196.1:0-5845 GCA_041159045.1 Actinomycetota bacterium | reverse complement strand
CGCGGGGAAGATCGGCATCCCACGCACGTGTGTAGGTGGTGCAGTCGAGACCGGCATGCGCGAGTGCCGAGACAAGTTCGCGAACGTAGACGTTCATTCCGCCGCCGTCTCCGACGCCGGGTTGTGCCAACGGCGACGTGTGCATGGAAAGTATCGCGACGCGCTTCATGTCATTCCGCCGTCGGATTCACGTACGAGCGATACACGCTGAGGATGGTGTTCTTCTGTTCGGTTGACAGAAGCGGGTCGGCAAGAACGGCCTCTTCCACGGATGCCGTGAGGGACTGCGATTTCACGGTGGTGGTGTCGCCATCGAGAATTCCGGCGCGGATGTAGAGAGTTTCGGCCGACACGTGCAGTGCGCGGGCAATTTGCTGCAAAATTTCTGCCGATGGTTTGCGCAGTCCTCGCTCGATTTGCGACAGATAAGGATTCGAGACGCCCGCGAGGCGCGACAGGTCGCGGATCGACTGCTGAGCAGCTTCGCGACGCTGCTTGATGAAGTCCCCCAGATCGACCGACCGCTTTTCCATGCACCGTCTGTCTAGTGACGAATTCGGCGAATGGCTACTCGTGCAAAATGCCGAATTCTTCGGGTATTTCGAATTTTCTCAACCGAGCAGGCTGTCGACGCTCGCTCCGCCGGATTTGTAGCGGTTCACGAGCTCGCGACTCAACGCATCGATTCGCGAGAACAGCGCCTTGCGGTCGGCGGATTGTGCGGCTTCGAATGTCGCAAGCGCACCCTCGAGTCGGTCGAGTTCATCGGCATCGAGTTCTGCATAGTCAGCGAAGTGCAGCGAGTCGCACAACGAGGTGAGCTCGGCAATCCGCGGATGGTCTGCGCTCACATCGGTGTCTCGCGGTGGCCGCGCCGACCCTCCACCGTGCTGCTGTCCGAACACGGCGGCCAGATTCTCCGTTGCGTTCGTGGCATCGACATTGCCGGCACGACGAGTTTTCTCTTCTCTAATGACGTCGAGGCGACCCTGCGCCACGCGCCGAACGAACGACACGACGTCTTCTTCGTTCTGCAACTGCGAACGCAACGAGCGCAGCTCGTCGAGCGAGAGGGCGCCGGGGTTGAACTGATCGTCGGAGGAAGCGATGACGGTACTTTACGACCCGCCGGAAACGGGCGGGAGGACTGCAACCTCGTCGGTCGCCACAATCGTCTGCCCGACATCTGTTTCATCGCCGTTGCACCAAACGCGACACGTCGCAAGAACCGCCGTGAAGCCCGATCCGTATCGACGGCATGCTTGGTCGAGGAGGTCGCCGACCGTCGAGGCATCGAAGGTGTCGGAGCCACGACCCGCGGCTTCCCGAGCCGCAGCAAAGAGTCGCAGCGTCGCCATGGAACAAGCGTAGAACCACATCGGGTGCCATCGACCCTCGGGTCACATGGGCAACGTCATCCGACGCAATAGCCTCGAACCCGTGTCGATGACCCGCTTCCTTCTCGTGCGCCACGGGCAGTCCGAGTGGAACGCGAAGGGACGGATGCAGGGCCATGCCGACTCCCCCCTCACCCCCGAGGGTCGACGCCAGGCTCATGCGGCCGCGCACAAACTGAAGGGCGTCGATTACGTCACGTCGAGTGACCTCTCGCGGGCAGCCGACACGGCCGCGATCATCGCCACCGAGCTGGGCCTTCCCCATCTCGACCCACATCCCGGCTTCCGCGAAATCAATGTGGGCCCTTGGCAGGGCCTCACCCGCAAGGAAATCGATCGACGTTTCCCGGGCTTCGTCGACAACGACATGCGCCCACCTGGATACGAAGCGGACGAATCGGTTTTCGAACGCGTTCGCTTCGGACTCATCTCACTCGCCGACACCCACGCGAACAAGGTCGGCCTCATCGTCACGCACAGCGGGGTCATTCGAGTTCTGCGACGTGTGCTCGGCCATCCCGACCAGCGCAACCACCGCAACCTCGAAGGCTGTTGGTTCGCGCTCTCGGCCGAAGGCCGCATCGAAGTCGAAGCATCGGTCAACGTTCTGCGCAACGCAACAATCAGCAACACGCTCTGACAAATGGGCCGCTTCGACGACTCGTTCTCGCCGACGGTTCGCCGTCACGTCACGTTGCTGACGGTCGCACGCACCGCCGCGAATGCGAGCTACCGCTTCGCACCACCGTTCCTTGCAACGATCGCACGCGGATTCAACATGTCGATTTCTCAGATGGGCATCGCACTCACCGTCTCGGAACTCACCGGACTTGCTTCGCCGATCGTGGGTCGTCGCGTCGATGCGATGGCCCGTCGTCAGGCAATGCGTCTCGGCCTTGTGGGTGTCGGAATCGGCGCCATCATTGCGGCATCGGCGGCGAACCTCGCGATGTTCACGGTTGGCATCATTCTTCTCGGCGGCTCGAAAGTTGCATACGACGTTGCACTCGGTGCATGGATTGCCGACCACGTTCCGTGGAACAAGCGCAGCGCGGTGGTGGGCTTCACCGAAACCTCGTGGGCGCTCGGCATGCTCATCGGTGTCAGTGCACTTGGCTTGATCACCGCCGCGGTGAATTGGCGTTGTGCCTATCTCGTCGGTGCAATTCTCGTTCTCTTGATTGCCTGGGTTGTCAGCAATCGACTACCGATCCACGACGATGTCGCCCATCACCACGTCGAAGAGGAATCAGGAGAACACGGCGTGCTGCAACCCGGTGCTTGGTTGGCAATCGCGACGTGCTTCACGTTGATGGGTGCCATCCAATGCATCTTCGTCACCTTCGGACCGTGGCTCGACGACACCTTCGGTTTCTCCGAGGCAGCCATTGCCGCCGTCGGCTTCGGCCTCGGTTTCGTCGAACTCACTGCTTCGACGTCGAGCTCACGGTTCACCGACTCGTGGGGCAAGCAGCGCAGCGTTGCCTTCGGTGCAACATTGATGGTTCCGGCCGCCATCGTGATTGCGGCACTCGGCAATCACGTGATCACCGGGCTCTTCGGACTTGCGGCCGTGATTCTTGGTTTCGAATTCGCGATTGTCAGCCTGTTGCCGATCGGCACGCAGTTGATCCCGGGTCATCGTGGTCGCGGTATGGGGCTTCTTCTCGGTGCGGGAACACTCGGTCGTGCAGCGGTGTCGCTCGCCGCAACGCGTTTGTACGACACGCACGGCATCGAACTACCGGCAATCGGAGCGTCCGCACTGGCGGCCGCAACCGTTGCGTTGATTCTCAGCCACGGTAGGCGTTCGTAATCGGCAAGCGCCGATCCTTGCCGAACGCCTTTGTGCTGATACGTACACCCGGAGGACATTGCCGGCGCTTGTATTCGTTCACGTCGACAAGCCGTGCGATGCGACGAACGAGTTGTTCGTCATGACCCAGAGAGATGATTTCGGCCGCCGTGAGGTCTTCTTCGACGTACATCGCGAGGATCGGATCGAGTGCGTCGTAGGGCGGCAAAGATTGGTCGTCGCGTTGGTCGGGTCGCAATTCAGCCGACGGGGGTTTGTCGATGATCGCGCGTGGAATGATTTCGCGGCCCGCACGTCGGTTGACGTATTCGCATAATTCATACACGGTCAACTTGAAGACGTCTTTGATGACGGCGTAACCGCCAACCGAGTCTCCGTACAGCGTGAAATACCCAACGGCCATTTCGCTCTTGTTGCCCGTTGTGAGAACCATCCAACCGTGCTTGTTGGAAAGCGCCATGACAACGGTGCCGCGCACACGACTCTGCAGGTTCTCTTCCGTGAGGTCGGACGGTTTGCCCAGAAAGGCATCGTCGAGCATCGACAGGTAAGCAGCGAAGGCCGGCTCGATGGGAATCGTGCGAATGTCGATTCCCAGGTTCGTCGCAAGTTCGGTGGCGTCGGTTTTCGACCCTTCGCTCGAGTAGCGCGACGGCATCGACACACCGTGCACATGTTCGGCACCCAAAGCGTCAACCGCAATCGCGGCGACCAGTGCCGAGTCGATTCCACCCGACAATCCGATCACAACGTCGGAGAATCCGTTCTTGTGCACGTAATCACGCGTGCCGAGGACGAGTGCGTCGTACACGCGCGCGAGATCATCGTCTGCGTTGGTCGAGTCGGCATCGATACCACCTGACACCACTGCGACGGCACCATCGTTGATGTCGACGATCAACAAATCTTCCGCGAAGTACGGGCTGTGCGCCGCGATGTTGCCGGTGCCATCGGCAACGAGCGAGCCGCCGTCGAACACCAATTCATCCTGACCACCAACTTGATTGACGTACGCGAGCACGACGTTGTTTGCACGTGCGCGGTCGGCAACGAGATCGCATCGAACCTGGGGCTTGTCGCGATGGAAAGGTGAACCGTTGACACTGATCACGACCCGCGCACCCTGTGCCGCCTGTTGAGCGACGGGTCCGGTGGCCCAAAGGTCTTCACAGATTGAAATCGCAACGCTGACACCCGCGATGTCGAACACGCCTTGATGCTCGGGGCCGGGGATGAAATAGCGTTCTTCGTCGAACACGCTGTAGTTCGGCAACAGTTGTTTGCGGTACACGCCGAGCAGTTGTCCGTTGCGCGCCACCGCCGCGGCGTTGAACAAAAGACGTTCGGCAACCCCGTTGACCTCGAGTTCGGCGTCGTCGACAAAGCCAACGACCAATGCAGTCGGGCCGGTTTGCGCCACCAGTTCGTCGAGTGCCCGGCGATTGTCGATGATGAAGCCCGGCTTCAGCACGAGATCCTCGGGGGGGTACCCCGTGATGGCCAATTCGGGGAAGGCAACCGCATCGCAGCCCTGCGCAACTGCCGCCGCGTAGACACGGGAAATGACAGCGGTGTTGTTCGCCAGGTTTCCCACGATCGGGTTGATTTGGGCCAGTCCCAGCCGCAATTTCGCCACGCGCCGAGGCTACCGAGGCTCGGGCGGCCCCACGGCTTTACACAGCGTTCACAATCGGGACATGGAAGTGAAACTGCCCCACGGCAACATTGGTTCCGTTCAAGAAACCCTCTTGTGAAGGAGACCCCCAGTGCCCTATCAGGCTGAGTACATCTGGATCGACGGCACCGAGCCCACGCCATTGCTGCGCTCGAAGACCAAGGTCCTGGCCGACAACGTCACCACCCCGCCGATGTGGGGCTTCGACGGTTCGTCGACCGAGCAGGCAACCGGCGACAAGTCGGACTGTGGCCTGAAGCCGGTCTTCACGTGCCCCGACCCGATTCGTGGCGGAAAGAACATCCTCGTTCTCTGTGAAGTCATCCTCGCCCAAACCGGCGAACCGCACCCCACCAATACGCGCGCTGCCTGCGTCGTTGCGGCCGAGAAGTACAAGTCGCACGAAATGATCTACGGCATCGAGCAGGAATACACGATGCTCCGCCTCGATGGCACGCCGTTCGGATTCCCCGCAGGTGGCGGTCTTCCCGCACCACAGGGTCCGTACTACTGCGGCGTCGGCGCCGGTCGCGTCGTTGGTCGCGAGATCATCGAAGAGCACACCCAGGCGTGCATCGATGCGGGTCTCCTCATCGAAGGCACCAACGCCGAAGTCATGCCCGGCCAGTGGGAATTCCAAATCGGCGCGGCCGATGCGATCACCGTCTCCGACCAGTTGCATGTCGCTCGCTGGCTGCTTGCCCGCATTGCCGAGGATTACGACGTCGTGATCTCGCTCGCCGCCAAGCCAATGAAGGGCGACTGGAACGGTGCTGGTGCGCACACGAACTTCTCGACGAAGGCAATGCGCGAAGACACCGACATGAAGGCCATCACCGCCGCATGCGATGCACTCGGCAAGCGCGTCATGGAGCACGTCGAGCACTACGGCCACGACATCCAGAGCCGCCTCACCGGCAAGCACGAGACCGCGCCGTGGAACAAGTTCAGCTACGG
>JBEBAF010000195.1:0-4899 GCA_041159045.1 Actinomycetota bacterium | reverse complement strand
CAGGAAGTCTTCGCGCATTTCGTCGACGTACGTGCCGGGGTGTGCGGTGGTGGCGACGTCGATGACACCCGTGCGTTCGAAGTCGCAGTCGATGTTGTAGCGACGGATTGCGGCTTCGATGTCGTTCAGGTTCTGCAGCCCGAGGTCTTCGAGCACGTCGATTTCATCGGGAAAGCGTTGCTGGGCGTTGGCGATGCCGTGCGTGAGCGAAGCCTCCATGAAGCCGCCGTTGCGGCCGCTCGCCGCCGAACCCACTTCGTGCGCGTCGATGAGGATGACGTCGCGCGACGGGTCGCGTTCCTTCGCAATGATCGCCGTCCACAAGCCCGTGTAGCCACCGCCGACGATGCAGAGGTCGCAACTCTCGGTGCGTACCAGCGTCGGATTGGCATCGGGTTCGTCGGCGTCGTCGTACCAATATGGATACGGATCCGCGTCGGCGATGGCGTCGAGATGACGCGGATCAATCGCCGGGTTTTCCATCGTTTCACCCCACCGGGAGTCGTTCTCCCGATGTGCTCAGACTAGCCAATAAGGTCGGCGTATGGATCTTGGGATAACAGGGAAAAGGGCAATTGTCGCTGCCGGAACCGCCGGCCTCGGGCTGGCAACTGCGGTCAGCTTGGCGCGCAACGGCGCACGTGTGGTGATTTGCGGCCGTGATGCGGAACGTCTCGACGCCGCGGTGAAAACCATCGGGCACGGGTGCCACGGAATCCGCCACGACGTGGCAACCGCCGAAACGGCGATGGAGTTCGTGCGCAAGGCGATCGACCACCTGGGCGGTGTCGACATTCTCGTCACCAACGGCGGCGGCCCGCCCCCGGGAACCGCAATCGACACCCCGATCGACAAGTACCCGGCTGCACTCGAACAAAGCCTGTTGTCGGTCATCGGCATGTGTCAGGTGGCGCTTCCGCACATGCGTGCGCAGAAGTGGGGACGCATCGTTGCAATCACGTCGATTTCGGTGAAGCAGCCCATCGCGACGCTTGCGTTGTCGAACACCGCGCGCGCAGGCGTCACCGGTTACCTGAAGTCGCTTGCACGCGACATTGCTGGTGAAGGCATCACCGTGAACTCCGTGCAACCCGGCATTCACCTCACCGATCGCATCAAAGACGTTTCCGGCAACACGTTGTCGCCGCAGCAGTTCGGTATTCCGGCCGGCATTCTCGGTGACCCGGGTGACTTCGGCGAGATCTGCGCGTTCTTTGCCAGCGAACAGGCCAAGTTCGTGACGGGCGCACATCTGAACGTCGACGGCGGTCAATACGCCGGCCTCCAATAGCAGGGTTCTCGGTGTGTAATGTCTCGCAAAACGAGTACTTACACACCGAGAAAACAGGGCACGAGGTCGACATGTTCGTTCACAACATCCAGTTCAAATGGAAGCCCGGAACGACAGCCGCCGACATCGAGGAAATGAAAGCTGCGCTGGCCACGTTGCCCGGCGCTGTTCCATCGATTCGCTCGTACATCTTCGGCAGCGACCTGGGCTTGGCGACGCAAACAGGCAACAGTTGGGACTTCGCAATTGTCGCGCAGTTCGATGATCAAGCGGGGTGGAAGGAATATTTGGACCACCCGGCCCACGACAAGGTGCGCGCCGAAAAATTGGCACCAAGGATCGCCGAACGCGCGTCGGTCCAGTTCGAGTACTGAAACGACGGGAAACTCTGAATTCTCGGTGTGCAATGTTGCAAAAACCGAGTTATTTCACACCGAAATCCCGCGGGATTTTTCGTAGCGGTTCCAGAAGCGGAAGGCGATGAGCACGTAGGCCACGCCCATGATGCCGTCGAAGACGAAATGCTCGCCGAAATACACGAGTGACGCCATCATCGACAGCGGGAAAATCACAACGATGGGCCGCAGCCACTTCGGCATCTGCTTCACGAAGAACAGCACGACGATCAACGAGAACGCCACATGAAGGCTGGGAACCGCAGCAACCGGGTTCACCACTTCGCGGCCGCGTTCGATCACCTTCGACACCGTGCCGAGCCCGAGGTGTTGCCATCCGCGCACGGTGGGGCGGGCGATCGGCGCCATGCCGCCTTCCTTCGACACCATCCACGGTGGTGCGGCGGGGAACACGACGAACGTCGCAACACCGAGGAACAACACAGTGGCGAGGCGCCGCATGTATTGCACCCAGCGATCGCGGTTGCGAATCCACAGCACGACCGCGATGCCCATTGGCACGCAGAAGTGCGTGAAGTAGATCATCGAACCAACGACGTCGTACCAGCGCACCGATGTTGCTTCGTAGAAGTGCCGCTGCATCCACACGTTCGGGTCGTTGCCGAAGAACAGGAGGCGGTCGACATCGCGGGGCAACCAATGGTTGACGGGGAAGCCGAGTTGGTCGGCAATACCACGTGAGTAGTCGTAGGCGAACCACATCGCCACGAACAGCGCGAAGTCGCGCAACATGGTGAGCCAGATGCGACGTGGTCGACCGACCGTGCCGCACACGAAGCCGCCCAGCACCCACGACAAAACTGCGATGCGGTCGGTGGGGAGTCCGTAAACGAATCCCGCCCAAACGAAGGCGAGTGCGTAGGCGATGAAGACGGCGAGCCGAAGCCGCCGAGCAGTCACGTGGTTACTTCGAGGCTTCCTCGAGGGCGCGACGAACGAGAACCTTGGCAAGGTGTTCGCGGTACTCGCTGGTTGCGTTCAGGTCGGACTGCGGCTCGGCCTCGGCGGCCGCCTTTTGTGCCGCATCGGCGACCGATGCACCCGACGCGATTGCCGATGCAACGCTGGTGGCCAGAATCGGCGTGGAACCCATGTTCACGAGGGCGACACCGGAATCGTTGCCACGACGCCAGGCCGCAACGCCGACGATGGCCCAGTCTTGGGCGCGACGGTTGAACTTCTGGAAGCTCCAACCCGCACCGTTCATCTTCGGAACGCGGATTTCGGTGAGCATTTCGTCGGGGCGCAGCGCGCTTTCGAGGAAGCCCTTGAAGAAATCCTTTGCGGCGATTTCACGCGTGCCCGACGCGCCCTGCACCACATAGGTGGCACCAAGTGCGAGCGTCGTGGCGGGAAGATCGGATGCCGAGTCGGCGTGTGCGATGGATCCGCCAATTGTTCCGCGGTGACGCACTTGCGGGTCGCCGACGTGCGAAGCGGCGTGGGCGAGCAGCGGAACGTGTTGAGCGAGAACGGGTGACTTCTCGACATCCATGTGACGTGTGAGAGCACCGATGGCGATGTGGTCGCCGGCGTCGCGGATGTACGAGAGATCCTTCAAGCGGCCGATGTCGACGAGAACGCTGGGCTGCGCGAGGCGCAACTTCATGAGCGGCAACAGCGAGTGGCCACCAGCGAGGAACTTTGCGTCGTCGCCGTATTCCGCAACGAGGCTGATGGCCTCGGCTGCCGAAGATGCGCGCTTGTAGTCGAATGCTGCGGGGATCATTTCACTTACCGCCCTTTGCACACGCGAGAACCGACTGCACGATGTTGTGGTAGCCGGTGCAACGGCAGAGGTTGCCCTCGAGGCCGATGCGTACTTCTTCTTCGGTGGGGTTCGGGTTCTCGCGCAACAGCGAGATTGCGGCCATGACCATGCCCGGTGTGCAGTAACCGCACTGCAGACCGTGGTTCTGCATGAACGCTTCCTGCATCGGGTGCATCTTGCCGTCCTTGGCAAGACCTTCGATCGTGGTGACCGTGCTGCCGTCGGCCTGCACGGCAAGAACGGTGCAGCTCTTCACTGCTTCGCCGTCGAGGTGCATCGAGCACGCGCCGCAGCTTGAGGTGTCGCAACCGACGTTGGTGCCGGTGAGGGCGAGGTTCTCGCGGATGTACTGGATGAGAAGTGTGCGCGGCTCGACATCTGATTCGTGCTTCGTGCCGTTCACGGTGACGCTGATTTTCATGCTTCCCCTTTTGTTGGAAAGATCCCCCGCCCGAAGGCGCCCCCTATCTTGCCCCATCGGAGACCCGAACGCTGCAGCCGTCCCGACACCGGGGCGATCCAGCCCGTCGCCGGCCCGGTTCAGTCCCGTTCGAGCGAGGCGAGGCCGCGGAACGCGAAGGTCAGGGTGAGAACCGACATGCCCACGACGGCGGCCATTCCGCCCCAGACGCCGTTCCATGTGACATCGCCGAGGAAGCCCTGGCGTGCGAGGCGCAGGACGTTGGTGGCCGGGTTGACGCGGGCAACGCCGTGCAACCAGCCCGTCATGATGAAGAGGGGCGTTTGGGCGCTCGACAGGAACATCACGAGGAACAGCGTGAGTTGCATGATGGCTGCCCCGCGCATGTCGCGAAAGCGGTAGGCGATACCGAGGCCCCATCCGGCTGATGCCGTGGCGATTCCCAGCGAGGCGAGGTACAGGCAGGCGAGGCCGACGAGACCCGAGGTGAGGCGAGCGCCGAAGCCGAAGCCGATGAGCACGACCATCGTCACGACGATGACCGTGCGAATCCACGTCATGAATAGCGGCCCGAGAATGAGCGAGGCACGCGAACTCGGCGACATGCGCAGGCGGTCGAAGAAACCGGTTTCGATGTCGCGGATCGTCGTGAAGCCAAGTCCGACGCCGGCAAATGCCGAACCCATGACAACGGCGAGCGGCAGGTACCAGTTGATGCTGCGGTCGGTGGGGAAGCCGGGCAACTTCGTGATGGCGAAGAACGTGCCCGAAAATGCGATGGCCTGGAACACGGGCATGGCGAGCGTGGGGATGAACGTCGACGGCAGGCGACGCATGTTGCGGATTCCGCGCGTGGCGAGCGCGCGCGTCGAGCGCATGGTCGAAAGATCGGTGATGGTCATGCTGCTACCACCCTTCTTGAAAGTGCCCGCAGGGCGATCGTGAACGACACGACCATGATCGCAATCGGCACGAGCAACGACTTCGCGCAGGCCGCCGC
>JBEBAF010000194.1:0-10530 GCA_041159045.1 Actinomycetota bacterium | reverse complement strand
ACCCAGGCAATGCAGAACACAGGAGCCCGATGATGAGACTTCTCCACCTGATCGCCGCGGAAGATCCCACGCAGACGCACCATTGGATGTGGCCCGAGAAGGCCGAGATCATCTACGGCGGAATCGCCTCGATTCTCATCTTCACGGCCCTTTTCAAGTTCGCTGCACCGGCTGCAAAGAAAGCATTGGCTGCGCGCACCGAGCGCATTCAAAAGGAACTCGACAACGCCGCGAACACGCGATCCGCTGCCGAGGCCGAAGCGTCGAACATTCGTCGCGCAATCGGCGACATTTCCGGTGAGCGCGCTCGTTTGATGGCCGAAGCCGACCAGCAGGCCGCCGCCCTTCTTTCCGAGGGTCGCGCCCGCATCGTCGCCGAAGTTGCCGACCTCGAAGCGCGTGCCGACGCCGACATCGCCGCGGCACGTTCGCGTAGTGGCGATGAGTTGCGTGCTCAGATCGCGCAAATCGCGACTGCCGCTACGCAAAGCGCGGTTTCGGCTTCGCTCAGCGATTCCACTCAACAGGAACTCATCGAAAGCTTCATCAACTCTGTCGGAGGTGCACGATGAGCGAAGCCCGTATCGATGCCTACGCACGCGCGCTCGTCGAGATCGCAGCGGCAGAAGGCAATCTCGCAACCGTCGAGAAGGAACTCTTCGCGGTTGCACGTGCAGTCGAGTCGAACGAACAACTCCGTTCCACTCTGAACGATGAAAGCGTCCCGGCGGCGCGCCGTCAGGCCATCGTCGAAGCACTGCTCGGTTCTGCGTCGAATACGTCGGCTCAATTCATCGGCCTCGTCATTGGCTCGGGTCGCGGTCGCGACCTTCCCGCCATCATCGACAAAGTCGTGAAGCGTGCATCGAGCGCACAGAACAAGGAAGTTGCCGAAGTTCGTTCGGCTGTCGCGCTCACCGCCGACCAGCAGGCACGTCTCGCCGCCGCTCTCGAGCGCGCAACGGGCAAGTCGGTCAACCTGAAGGTCGTCGTCGACCCGTCGGTTCTCGGTGGCTTGGTTGCCACCGTTGGCGATGAAGTCATCGACGGCAGCGTCCGTACCCGCCTCGATCAAGTGAAGAGCCGCCTCTAGGCCGGCCGAAGTCTTAAGAAGGGAACAGCACATGGCAGACATCGCATTGTCAGCAAGTGACATCGCTTCGGCGATCACCAAGGGTCTCGAGGGCTACACCCCCGACCTGTCGAAGAAGACCGTCGGTCGCGTCGCCGAAGTCGGCGACGGCATCGCGCGCGTTTCGGGTCTGCCCGACTGCGCCGTCAACGAGCTCCTCGAGTTCGAAGATGGCACGGTAGGTCTCGCCCTCAACCTCGACGAAGACTCCATCGGCGCCGTGGTTCTCGGTGATGCCGACGGCATCGAAGAGGGCCAGGCCGTGAAGGCCACCGGTCGCATCCTTTCGCTTCCCGTCGGTGATGCGCTGCTCGGCCGCGTCATCAACGCGCTCGGCGAGCCCATCGACGGCAAGGGCGACATCGTCGGCGCAACCATTCGCCGTGTCGAAGTTCAGGCCCCCGGCATCATGGGTCGCAAGCCGGTGCACGAACCGCTGCAGACCGGCATCAAGGCAATCGACGCCATGATCCCGATCGGTCGTGGTCAGCGCGAGCTCATCATTGGTGACCGCAAGACCGGCAAGACCACCGTCGCAATCGACACCATCATCAACCAGCGCGGCCTCGGTGTGAAGTGCATCTACGTCGCGATCGGCCAGAAGGGCTCGACCGTCGCACAGACCGTTGAAACCCTCCGTCAGGCCGGTGCGCTTGAATACACCGTCGTCGTTGCGGCCCCCGCATCCGACCCGGCGCCGTTCAAATACCTCGCCCCGTACGCAGGTTGCGCCCTCGGCCAGCACTGGATGGAAAACAGCGAGCACGCTCTCGTGGTGTACGACGACCTGTCGAAGCAGGCCGAGGCCTACCGCCAGATGTCGCTGTTGCTGCGCCGCCCACCGGGCCGCGAGGCATACCCCGGCGACGTTTTCTACCTGCACAGCCGTCTTCTCGAGCGCGCTGCAAAGCTCAGCGACGCAAACGGCGCGGGTTCGCTCACCGCATTGCCGGTCATCGAAACCAAGGCAGGCGACGTGTCGGCCTACATTCCGACCAACGTGATTTCGATCACCGACGGCCAGGTGTACCTCCAGGACAACCTCTTCAAGTCGGGCGTTCGTCCGGCCGTCGACGTGGGCATCTCGGTGTCGCGCGTGGGCAGCGCCGCACAGATCAAGGCAATGAAGAGCGTGTCGGGAACCCTGAAGCTCGACCTTGCGCAGTTCCGCGAGCTCGAAGCGTTCGCAACCTTCGGTTCGGAACTCGACGCAGTGTCGAAGGCACAGCTCGAGCGCGGCTACCGCTTGGTCGAACTGTTGAAGCAGCCGCTCAACAGCCCGATGCCCGTCGAAGAGCAGGTTGTTTCGATCTTCGCCGGAACCAAGGGTTACCTCGACGACATTCCGGTCGCCGATGTGCGTCGCTTCGAGAGCGAACTTCTCGCACACGTGAAGTCACGCCACGGCGCGATGATCGCAGGCATCCGTCAAGACCCGAAGGCCGACGTGCCGAAGGATCTTGCCGACATCGTCTCGGCTTTCAAGGCCCAGTTCGTCACCAGCGCACCGAAGGCAGGCGCCGCCGATTCGTCGGCCGAGCCCGTCGGCGATGCCACCAGCAACAAGACCCTCGCAACGGAGTGATCTAGATGGCTGGCGGTCAGGAACGAATTCTGCGCGGACGCATCCGCTCCGTGCAGGCCACCAAGAAGATCACGCGCGCGATGGAGCTCATCGCTGCTTCGCGCATCGTGAAGGCGCAACAGCGCGTGGCGGCTGCCGTTCCCTACAGCGACAAGATCACCGAAGTGGTGAAGCACCTTTCCGAGGGTGGTGCCGTCAGCGAATCGCCGTTCCTACGTGGACGCAGCGAAGTGAAGACCACGTGTTACGTCGCGATCACCGCCGACCGTGGTTTGTGCGGTGGTTACAACTCGGGTGTGTTGCGCGCCACCGAGGGTGAAGTTCGCAAAGACGTCGCTGCGGGCAAGAACTACGTCATCGTGCCGGTTGGTCGCAAGGCCGAGGGTTACCTGCGTTTCCGTGGATACAACATCACGCAGCCATTCGCCGGTTTCTCCGACAACCCCACGCATGCCGACGCAGTGGCCATCGGGCAGTTCGTCGTCGACATGTTCCTGCGTGGCGAAGTCGACCGCGTCGAGCTCGTCTACACGCGCTTCGTCTCGGCCGGTCGCCAGGAAGTCGTTCGTCGCCCGCTCGTTCCACTGGGTGGCGACATGATCGACGATGCAACGTCGTCGGCGTCCAGCCACTCGGCCGAACACTCTGGTGCTGCAGGTGACTACGAATACGAACCCGATCCGTCGGCCATCCTCGACACCTTGCTGCCTCGTTATGTCGAAGCCCGCACCTATGCAGCGTTGCTGAACGCCGCAGCGTCCGAGCACGCATTCCGTCAGCGCGCCATGAAGTCGGCAACCGACAACGCAGAAGAACTCATAAAGAACCTGACCCGCGTCATGAACCGCGCGCGTCAGGACTCCATCACCACCGAAATCATGGAAATCGTGGGTGGAGCAGAAGCCCTTTCATCCGATGGCGACGACGTTGTCATCGAAAGCCAATTCGTAACCAGCGATCGAGTCTGAGCAGGAGAAACTGACATGACTATGACAGCAAATAACCCCACCGACCAGAAGGATGGTCGCGTCGTCGCAATCGCCGGACCGGTGATCGACGTCGAGTTCCCTCGTGGCTCTTTGCCCGAGTTGAACACGGCGCTCGAGTTCACCGTCGACGTTGACGGCAAGCCGAACATCATCCTTGCCGAGGTCGCCCAGCAGCTCGGTCACAGCCGCGTGCGTGCGGTCTGCATGAAGCCGACCGACGGTCTGAAGCGTGGCACCTCGGTGCGCAACACGGGCCGTGGCATTTCGGTGCCCGTCGGCTCGAAGACGCTCGGTCACGTGTGGAACGTGTGGGGCGACGTCCTCGACGCCGACCCGAAGGAATTCGAAAACGTCGAGCGTTGGGAAATCCACCGTTCGGCCCCGGCGTTCGACACTCTCGAGCCTTCCAAGAGGATGTTCGAAACGGGCATCAAGGTCATCGACCTCCTCACGCCTTATCTTGCCGGTGGAAAGATCGGTCTGTTCGGCGGTGCAGGAGTCGGCAAGACCGTTCTCATCACCGAGATGATCAACCGCGTGGCGTCAAAGCACGGTGGTGTGTCGGTGTTCGCCGGAGTCGGCGAGCGCACCCGCGAAGGCACCGACCTCCGTCTGGAGATGGAAGAGTCCGGAGTGTTCGAAAAGGCCGCCTTGGTCTTCGGCCAGATGGACGAACCACCGGGAGTCCGCTTGCGCGTCGCGCTGTCGGCCCTCACCATGGCCGAGTACTTCCGCGACGTACAGAACCAAGACGTGCTGTTGTTCGTCGACAACATCTTCCGCTTCGTGCAGGCGGGTTCCGAAGTGTCGACCTTGCTCGGACGTATGCCGTCAGCCGTGGGTTACCAGCCCACACTCGCCGACGAAATGGGCCAGCTGCAAGAGCGCATCACCTCAACCCGCGGTCGTTCGATCACCTCGCTGCAGGCCGTGTACGTGCCCGCCGACGACTACACCGACCCGGCACCGTTCACCACATTCACCTTCCTCGACGCAACCACGGAACTTTCGCGTCAGATCGCTTCGCTGGGCATCTACCCGGCCGTCGACCCGCTGGCGTCGACGTCAACGATCCTCACGCCGGAGACCGTTGGTGACCGTCACTACCAGGTGGCCCGTCGCGTGCAGGAGATCCTCCAGCGCTACAAGGAACTCCAGGACATCATTGCCATTCTCGGTCTCGACGAACTGTCGGAAGAAGACCGCCTCACCGTTGCGCGTGCGCGCAAGGTGCAGCGCTTCCTCTCGCAGCCGTTCTACGTTGCCGAAGTGTTCACCGGTGTGTCGGGTGAATACGTTCCCGTCGCCGAAACCGTCGAGAGCTTCGAAGCCCTCATCAACGGTGAACTCGACGAAGTTCCCGAGCAGGCATTCCTCAACGTCGGTGGTGTCGAGCAGGTGCTCGCCAAGGCGAAGGCTCTGCAGGAGAACGCCTGATGTCTGCCGAAGCCTCAGGCTTCCGTGTCGAAGTTGTCTCGCCCGAGCGCGTTTTGTACTCGGGCGAGGCCACTCAGGTCATCACCCGCACGTTGGGTGGCGGTGAAATCGCTTTCCTGCCCGGCCACGTTTCGTTCCTCGGTGCCGTGGTGGAAAACCACACGCGTATCTACGAAACGAACGGCACCGTTCTCGACGTCGCCGTTCTCGGCGGATTCGTCGAAGTGTCGAACAACGCGGTGACGATCCTGTCCGACGGCGCCGAACTCGCCAGCGAGATCGACGTCGAGCGCGCTCGTCGCGCGAAGGAACGCGCCGAAGAGCATCTGCGCACCGAGCATGATGCCGAAACCGAGGCAGCACTGCGCCGTGCGCATGCCCGCCTCTCCGCCGCCGGCGGACTCACCGGCGCGAACACCGGCCACTGATCCAATGCCGACATATCCCTTCCGTCGGGCGCTCATCACGGGTGCATCGGCCGGAATAGGGGAGGAGTTCGCAAAGATCCTCGGTGATGCCGGAGTTCCCTGTGTCGTGGTCGCCCGTCGTGGCGATCGGTTGACAGAACTCGCGGCGCGCTACACCGCCTTCGAAGTACTCGAGGCCGACCTCCAAACTGCAGCGGGAGTTTCAGCGGTAGCCACGCGCATCGCGTCGGCTGACTACCCCATTGATCTCGTTGTCAACAATGCGGGTTTCGGGTCGAGCGGAGAATTCCACGACGTCGATGTCGAACGAGCGACCGGACAGGTTGACCTGAACATTCGCGCACTCGTCGAATTGACCCACGCGTCGGTTCTGGCGATGCGCCAACGCGGTGGGGGATGGATCCTCAACATGTCGAGCGTTGCCAGCTTCATGGCCAGCCCCAAGATGGCCGTGTACGCAGCAACGAAGAGCTTTGTCACCAGTTTCAGCGAAGCCGTGCACGAAGAGAACCGCAAACACAATGTCCGCGTATCGGCACTGTGCCCGGGCTTTGTCAGCACCGAATTCCAAGCCGTATCAGGCGGCGCCGATCGCATCAGCCGTACACCACGGTTCCTCTGGTTGAAATCGAACAACGTTGCCAAAGCTGGTCTCGACGGCGTCGTGAAGAACCGTGCAATTGTCGTTCCCGGTTGGCAGTACTCATCGATGCCGCTCATTTCGAAAGTGATTCCACGTTCAATTCTCCGCAGGATTGCCGGCAACTTGTTGTGAGCTACGACGCCGAAATAAACGGCGTGAAATTCTCTTCATTTCGTAATGGAATTCTTTCGTCATGTGAATTAGACGTGTATCCATGACCTCGGTCGTGCTTGTTTTCAAAGAGCCGTATGCAACCGTGGTGTTCGGCCCGCTTCGATCCACCGTGAAGGAATTGACGATCCTTGCAGTCGCCTCCGAAGTTTCGACAGCTGTCGAGGCGATGGCCGAGCATTCCCCGCACGCTCTTGTCATCGGTCCGAGCTTCGTTGCCGAAATTCCTGCACTCACGGCCGGAACTTCTGACGCAACCAAACCGGTCATCGTCCTGATGGTCTTGGAAGCCGACGCGCTGCTGATGGCAAATGCGGTTGCGCAGGGCGTTGACTTCGTCGTTCTTGTTGAAGGCGGCGTCGAGGAATCGTTGAAGAGTGTCGCGAGGCTGTTGAGCGACTCGGATTCGGTGGACAGTCGTTCAATTCGAGATTCTGAAACGCCGAAATCATTCGGATTGATTCATATCCGAGACGACGTCGACCGCCGGATTGTCGAGTTGATCGCCGAAGGTCATGGTGATCGTGAGATTTGTGATGCCGTGTTTTTGTCGCATCAAACGGTACGTAATCGCATCAGTCGCATCCTCTTTGAAGCTGATGTACGAAACCGAACGCATCTCGCGACGATGTATTTGCGCAACATCCACGCGGGCGTGTCGCCATTTGCGCAAGATCCTCGGCGGACTACAGGTCCGACGTAGGCAATTGACCTGATTTTGCAAATTGCAAACGGGACAATTGTTTGCGGTCTCAACCGAAAATTCTTGAGTACTTTCGCGATACGAACGAAATTCTTCGATCGAAAAGCGAGGGAGTATTTCATGGGAAAATTAGTAGTAATTGGTGCCGACGATCAAACGATCGGCGCAATCACGCGCGCGTTTTCCGTCAATTCTCAAGTTGACGTCGTGTTCATCGATTCCATTGATGAATCTGAAATGTGTCGAATCGCCAGTCGGGGTGAATTGGCCGCCGTGGTTTTTGGTCTTCGTTCGATGCGTTTGTATCAGGATCTCTGGAGTCGTGTCAGTGCCGAAAATGACTGCCTGCGAGCGGCGAAGTTGCTCCTTGTCCGGCGAGGCGTCTGTTCGGCAACCGTTTATCGGGCGCTTGCCCACGGAATCCACGATGTGATCGAGCTCGATCAGTCCGCTGAGGCTTTCGCTGCTGACATGTCAACGGCGATATTCAGTAACCGACCCGTCTGTGAGAAACTTTTCGTGGCGGGCGTTGACGTGATGCGACCCGCAGGTTCACCACGAATCTGCGTTCACGACGAGACCGAGCGGAACATCGTGGGAATGATCGCCGCCGGTTACATGGATCGCGAGATTGCAGAGATCGTGCACTATTCGCACCAAACGATCCGGAACAAAATCAGCAGAATTCTGGAAGATTCGGATTTGCGGAATCGCACACAACTCGCCGCCGCTTTTCTGATCGAACGGATCATCGCCGATGTCGAATCGGGGGGGCAGCGTCCTCCAGCCCGGTTGAACTCCTAACCGCGTAATCCACCTTGTTCATTCAGTGGATTACCAGGGGTAATCCACTGTGCTCATGCAGCGGATTACTAGGCGTAATCCACTGATGCGTACGTGCCGAGTTTGTCGAGGCGGTGGTGGGCATCGATGAGGCGCACCGTGCCCGACAGCGAACGCATGACGAGGCTTTGTGTGTGGGCGCCACGTGAATCGAATCGCACGCCACGGAGAAGCTCTCCGTCGGTCACGCCGGTAGCTGCGAAGAAGCAGTTGTCGCCGCGCACCAGGTCGTCGGTGGTGAGAACGCGCGAGATGTCGTAGCCGGCGGCAACTGCAGCGTTGCGTTCGGCTTCGTTGCGTGGCCACAGGCGGCCCTGAATTTCGCCCCCCATGCACTTCAGCGCCGCGGCAGAGACCACGCCTTCCGGCGTGCCGCCGATACCGAAGAGAACGTCGACGCCCGCCGAGGGCCACGCGGTGGCGATGGCACCGAAGATGTCGCCGTCTTTGATGAGTTTGATGCGCGCGCCGGTGCTGCGCACTTCCTCGATGAGTTCCTTGTGGCGGTCGCGGTCGAGAATCATCACGGTGAGATCGCGCACGGATTCGTTCTTTGCGCGGGCAACCCAGCGCAGGTTTTGAGTGGCGCTGGCGGTGATGTCGATTGCGCCGACTGCTTCGGGCCCAACGGCGATTTTCTCCATGTACATGCACGGACCCGGGTCGAACATGGTGTTGCGCTCGGAAACGGCGATCACGGACAGTGCATTTCCGAGGCCGAGCGATGTCAGCGTCGTTCCGTCGATCGGATCGACTGCGACGTCGGTCTTCGGGTCGCTGCCGTCGCCCACGGCTTCGCCGTTGAAGAGCATCGGTGCGTCGTCCTTTTCGCCTTCGCCGATGACCACGAGACCATCCATCGGAACGGTTGCGAGCACGGTGCGCATGGCTTCAACGGCGGCCCCGTCGGCGCCGTTCTTGTCGCCACGGCCGACCCACCGCGAAGCGGCGAGGGCGGCGGATTCTGTGACGCGCACGAGTTCAAGGGCAAGGTTGCGATCGGGCTTTTGGGCACGGCTCTCTGGCATGCCTCCACCGTAGTTCCGCAGGTACCCTCGGGGCCGTGCCTGGTCCGACGGTTGCGCGGTGTCTCGCCCAACGCGAATTGACCGAACCCCGTATCGATCCGTCGGGTCAGTGGGTTGCCTTCGGTTCGTCACACAACGGCAAGGGGAATCTGTGCCTCGTCGACATGGCGACGGGGCGGGAATCCGTGTGGCCGCTCGACCCTGAACCGGCCCTCGGACGCGGCTTCGGTGGTGGGTGCTTTCAGTGGCTGGACGATGGTTCGGGAATCGTTTACGCCGGCCGCGACGGGGGATTGTGGGAGGCAACTCTCTCGGGGCGCGATGGGGTGGTGCCGCCCTGTCGTGTTGACACGCAACGGCCCGACGGATTCGGGAAGTTGCACGGTGTCTCGCTGTCGAGTGATGGTCGCTTTGTTGCGGCCGTCGATTTGCTCACGTCGCTCGTCGTCGTCGAACGCGCGACCGGCGTTGTTCGCAAGGTCGAGCACCCGCACGCGTTCACGCTCGACCCTGTATGGCACGACAACACGGTGTACTGGCAGTGCTGGTCTCAGCCGCACATGCCGTGGGACGAGTCCGAGATCTGGAGCGCATCGGCTCCTTCCTTCACTGCCGTTCGCGTGATGGGTGCGCCGCGCGTCAGCGTCCAGCAGTTCGCTACGTCGGCAACCGATCGCGTGGGTGTGCTGTCCGATGTCGGTGGTTGGTTGCAACCATGCACCGTTCAAAACGGCGAATTGACACCGATTCCGATCGAAGGTGACTCCCGTGAATGTGGCGGTCCGCAGTGGGGCGGCGGGCTGCGATCGTGGTGTTGGAGTCCCGACGGATCACAGATTGCGGTTGCGCGGAACCTCGCGGGCTTCGGTGATCTCGCAGTTGTCGACGTTGCGAGTGGTTCGGTGCGCAGCATTGCGCGCGCCGTTCACGGTGCGGTGTCGTGGTCACGGCACGGGATCGTGGCGTTGCGCAGTGGTGCGGTGACGCCGACTCAGGTGGTGCACTACGCGCCCGACACCTTCGAGCGACGCGTGCTTGCATCGTCGGCATTGGACTGCGTCGACGGCGATTGGTCAGAGTTCTCACTCGTCGAGCCAACGATCGGCGACGTCGCTGGTGTTCCATACCGTCTGTACGAACCGGCCGACGGGAAGGCATCGCATCTGATCATCTGGATCCATGGCGGGCCGACCGATCAGTGGCAAGTCACGTTCATGCCGCGCATCGCCCATTGGGTTGGTCGTGGATGTCGTGTGATGGTGGTCGACCATCGCGGCACAACCGGTCATGGTCGATCGTTCCAGCAGGCCTTGAATGGCCATTGGGGTGAACTCGATACGGCCGATGTGGTTGCGGCAACCCGCTTCGCCCACGCGAATGGATGGGGTACTGCCGCGAGAACCACCGTGATGGGTGGTTCTGCCGGAGGGTTCGTGGCATTGAACGCCGCGGGTTCGGCACCCGAGATGTTCTCTGGTGTGATCGCGCTGTATCCCGTGGTCGATCTGGCAGATCTCATCGATCGATCATGGATGTACGAACGACATTCGGTGCCGGTACTCGTGGGTGAC
>JBEBAF010000193.1:0-7092 GCA_041159045.1 Actinomycetota bacterium | reverse complement strand
GACTTTGGCGTGACCTCAGCGGGAAGCGAGGTTTGGATGTTCGCCATGTAGTCGAGCGAAATGGTTTGGCTGACCGAATCGAAGTTCACCTTCTTCTTCTGCTGCAGTGAACCGTCGTCGTACATGACGGTCGCGTCGTACTGGCTCGAACGAGTCTTCGGATCAAACGACTTCCACGTGACCTTGCCATCTGCACCAGTGATGTAGGTGGGCGGCGGAACAAAACAGAATGCGCATTGCGCGGACTGCATGAAGCCCTTTGTGTCAGGGGCGGTTGCCGACCATGAAGCATTCTTGGCGCCGTCGTTCGCGTAGCTGTATGTCAGGTAGTTGTTCGACAACTGCACGACGGCATTGGGTACCGCTGTTCCATCGCTGAGTTGTACGGCAACCGAACGGTCGACGACAGCTGCCGGAGTCGGCACGACGACTTCAACTACACCGGTCGCCGGCACGTTCACTGTGACAACACCTGCCTGCAAGTAGCTGCCGTCTGATTGCTTGCCACCCTTCAGGGTGAAGGCGACCGGACCCGTAGCAAGCGCCGCAAGGCGAACCACTCCTGAATCATCAGTTGTATCCGTGGCCTTGGCCGAACTTCCGAGAGTGTCGGGTACGTCTGGCGAAGTCCATCGAACGAGAGCACCTGCGAGAGCAGCACCAGCGCTTGTTTTAATCGTCACGGCCTTCTGGGACAGCACCTTGCGATCACCCGTGTCGACTTGCATCGGGATCAGGTCGGGGCTGTCTGTCGCGCCGGTCAACTTGTTCACGTAGTAGTACGTGGTCGACGTGGCGTTCTTGAATGCACCAACCGACGACAACACGCCGCCGGATTGCTTGGCACATTGCGTGCAACTGAACACCCACTGGTCGGCGACGAGGATTCCGGATTCAGTTGCGAAATACACCTTGCCGCTCGGGCCCGTGACCGCGAAAATCGAAATCGGCTTCGCCATGATGCCAATGCTCGAAACACTCGATGGGAACTTCATCGTGTTGTCGGCCCAAGTTCCTTGACCGCAATAGAGGGTTCCTTGCGCCCACACGCACAGACCGATGCCGTTGAACGAGGTGATGAAGACTTTTTCGGCCTGATACACGCCTTCAATGTCATTCTTCTTGCCCCAGGTACCGCCAGAGGTCGATATCGGAGTGTTCGGATCGCCGCTGCTTTGCACGCCGGCGAAAGCGCGACATGAAACCGACTTGTCGGCACCCTGAATGAAGCAAAGAGTTCCGTCGCTACCCCACGCCTGATCACTCATGGCGAAGTCGACGACATTGGTATATCCCGAGTCGACCCACGACCAAGTTGCGGCAGACCATGGGGTCTTGTTGTTGTTGTTGTTACGGATACGGAACTTGATTGGATCGGCGGGTCCACGCTGACACCACTGCGTACCTTCATAGATACCGTCGTAGTTGCAGTCGAATTCCTGTGTGTTGTTGCCTGTTGAACTGCCACGCGCGCCCGGCAGAACCTTTGAACACGCAGCAGTATTGTCGGTCTTGAGTACGCAAATGTTTGCGTTGTCCCATCCGCCGCTGCCGGCAATTTGCACTTTCTTCACACCACTCGTAAAGAGGTCAACCCATGCGAGCGAGAAGTTCGAGGACTGTGACCAGCAGTTGGTGGTTTCCGCGATAACCACGCCAGCCTTGAGGATTTGGCAAGTGTTGGTATTGGTGTTCGAGTTGGTTGAGTCGTAGTTCTGCGATGTGTTGTTCCAAACCCGCTCGTCCACGTTTGCATTGCCGTTCACTTCAAGGCGAGTGAATTCGGGCCACGAGCCCCGGCCTACACATTTCACGGCTCCCCCGGAAGTCACAACACACGTCGTGAAACCATTGGACGTGACGTCGGTGACCGTGCCGGTCAAACCGACTGCTTCAACCGGCGTCAATACGGAGTCAGTAACTGTTCCATTGCCGAGTTGGCCGTAACTGTTGAGTCCCCAGCACAGCAACTTGCCTGCGGACGAGATTGCGCAACCGCCCTTGGTCGACGAATTGCCGTTCTGCGTCGAGAAAGTGTCGATCTTCTTCGCACCAACCAACGACGCAAAACCGTCCGCTGGTGTCAAGGCTGGTACATCGGTCTCGACCTGCGGACACTGCGTACCGACACAACCCGGTGGCGGTGCCGTTTGCTTCGTTGTCGTGATCGAGTAAAGCGCATCCGAAGTTGCGAACTTCCTCACGGGTGTGTCGGCCTTCGCGGAAGCGACAGTCGTACCACTCACGACTGCGGTCCCTCCCACGAGGGCAACCACAGTCAGCATGCGAACAATGATTTTCCTCATACAAAGAACCATAGGTCCTTGAAGTCGCCGTGAATAGAGGTATCGGCGTCCGGACTGAGAATTTTTAGGAATCGTCAACGAACCTAGACCATTCGTCTATTAGGGATTTTGGGGCTGCGCTACTGTCGGGGCATGTCGAACGTCGTAATTCCACGATTCGGAGAACTGCTTTCTCCATATATCTCGCAGGTTCCACCGGAAATCTCGCCACGGTTCCTCGCGTTGCTCGAGCGTGGCGCGGCAAGTCGTTACCGCGGTTGGGCCGAAATGTTGCCCGAACATTCCGAGGTGTTGCTCCGCTGTGCCGAGGCCGAAGACGAAATCGCTAACCGCATCGAAGCTGCGTTTCCGATGGACGAATCACGACGCGCCGAACTCGAAGCACCGCTGCCCGGTGCACTGAAGACGTACTACGACGTGTTCGCGCCGCTCGACCCTTGGGATCAGTTGCGCGTGCAGGCCAACGCCGAGCGTCAAGGTGCCGGTGCATGGGAGCGCATCGCATCGACACATCCCGACCCGAAGGTGATCGAAGTTCTCAACTCGTGTTCGGAACTCGAATTGTCGAGCGCCGACTTGGTTGACGCGTTACTCGCCGAACACGACGGGCGCTAATTCACTTTCGTCGTTCTCGATTGCGAGAACGATTCTGTTCGCGACAACCTCGGGCTCCAGACCCTGCTTCATCTTCGGCGCTTCGCCGAAAATCGCGCGAGTGGCCAAGCCGGTTTCGGTGTGCGGGGGACGCGCGTCGATCACGTTGATTTTGCGCGAGCGCAGTTCACGACGCAGCACCGCGCACGACGCCGACAGTCCGGCCTTGGCGGCGGTGTAGGCCGCCATTCCCACGGTGGTGAAGTCGACGACCGCACCGGTGATGAACACGATCGATCCGCCATCGTGCAGATGCGGCAGGAGATCGTTCGTGAGTTCAAGGGGCCCGGTGACGTTCACGTCGAAGATGCGTTGCGTTGACCCTTTTTCGATTGATCCGTGCAACCCGAATCCAACGACACCCGACGCAAAGACGATTCCGTCGACGCCACCGTGATCGATAACCAGTTGCGTGATCGCGGCACGGTCTTCGGCGACGGCAATGTCGCATTCACCACCGCTGGTGCGCAGGGCATACGCGCCACGTCGTTCGAGTTGTTCGGCGATGTTGCGGCCGAGACCGCCCGATGCACCGGTGACGAGAAAAAGTTTGCCGTTGAGATCCACGCCACGATCGTGACGCAGACTCGCAACGCACGCGTGACCGTGCGGAACTATTTCGGCTGGAGGCCGCCGAATTCGGTGCCGACCGACGGAGCCTCGTACAGGTACGGTGCCGGCATCTTGTATTCGGTGTCGGTGAGGCGCCAACCCCACTGGCTGGACACGAGCCAACGCTTCGCACGCCATGTTCCGTCGCCCATCGGTACGAACGTTGCTTCGTACATACCGCCCTGGTTGCCCCAGGCAATGGTGGTGACGAAGAAGCTCGAGACCTTGGCTTCGGTGAGCGACTCGTTCACCCACACCGAGGTGTTCGTTGCGTTGTGACGGTGACCATCGGCCTTTATTGGTTCGTACACCGCACGGATTTTCTCTTCGGTATCGAGAAGAAGGTTCTGGCCGCTGCCCGGTGGGTAGTTCGAGATCACGAGAACGGCGTCTTTCGTGAAGACGTCGTCGAACAACATGTCGATTTTGTTGTTGTCGATTGCGAAGAAGTAACGGTTGAACGTGTAACGCACCGTTTCAATTGCCTCGAGCCGCGCGATGCGACGAGCCAGATCTGCAGACATGAATTCCCCCAAAAGTCCGTGATGTATGTATTCCTTGCGTCCGCAATTATTGCGGATTGGCACTACAGTGATCGTATGTCACAACCTCGTTGGCTGAACGAAACGGAAGCGGCCGCCTGGCGCGCATTCATCGAAAGCATCGGCGACTTGATGACGGCATTCGAAGCCGGACTCGCCGAACACGACCTCACGCTCGGCGACTATCAGGTGCTCGTCTACCTCTCCGAAGCGGATGACCGATCGATGCGCATGTGCGACCTTGCCGATGCGCTGCGCCTTTCCCCCAGCGGCCTCACTCGACGCCTCGACGGCCTCGTGAAGGGTGGGCTCGTGGCGCGCGAGCAAAGCGAAGAAGACCGCCGCGTGATGAAAGCGGTGTTGACGCCGAACGGGCTACGCCGACTGCAGAAAACGGCACCAGACCACGTCGAGAACGTGCGCGAGAATCTCTTCGATCACTTGAACCCCTCGCAGGTGAAGAACATGGCCAACATATTCGAATCGATCCAGAAGGGGCTCCGCGGATGAGAAAGCCGGCCACAGAACACACCCGTCGGGCGAACCGGTCGGTCACGTTCAATCTGGATGCCGAGGACTTCGACCGGGTTGATCGTGGTTTCATCGCGGCAATACCCGATGGCCTTGTCACGCACCCCGAAACGGGTCGCGCTGTTTGGAACATGTCGAACTACGCCTTCATCGGCGACGACGCACCAGCACCCGACACCGTGAATCCCAGTCTGTGGCGCCAGGCGCAGTTGAACCGCCGCCACGGCTTGTTCGAGGTTGCGCCGAAGTGCTGGCAAGTGCGCGGCTACGACATTTCCAACATCACGTTGATCGAGGGCAACGCCGGTTGGCTTGTCATTGACCCACTGACTTCTGCACAAAGCGCCCGTGCATCACTCGCGCTCGCCAATGAACACCTCGGTGTTCGCCCGGTGGTGGCAATCATCTATACGCACTCGCACGCCGACCATTTCGGCGGAGTTCACGGCGTCACCACCCAAGCCGACGTCGACGCTGGTCGTTGCATCATCATCGCGCCGGAAGGTTTCCTCCACGAAGCCGTATCGGAAAACATCATCGCCGGCCCGGCAATGCTGCGCCGCTCGGCATATCAATTCGGCCCATTGTTGCCACCGGGTCCCGATGCGCACATCGATGCGGGCCTGGGCAAGGGGGTTCCCTACGACATCTCGGGTCTCATCGCGCCGACCCACGACATCACGCACACCGGACAAGAGATGACCGTCGACGGTGTGCGCATCGTCTTCCAGATGACTCCGGAAACCGAAGCCCCGGCCGAGATGAACTTCTTCTTCCCCGACTTCGGCTGGCTGTGCACCGCGGAAAACTGCACGCACACGATGCACAACCTCGTGCCCATTCGCGGTGCGCAGGTACGAAATTCCCTCGCGTGGTCGAAATACATCAACGAAGTCATCGAACTCTTCGGCGACAAAGCCACGCTAATGTTCGCCTCACACCACTGGCCACGTTGGGGTACCGACAACGTTCGCGAGTTTCTCGTTCTCCAGCGCGACCTCTACAAGTGGATGCACGACCAAACGATGCGCCTCGCCAACAAGGGTTACGTGCCGACGGAAATCGCAGCGGAACTGCGTCTGCCCGATGAGTTCCTCGCACAGGGCCACACGCGCGGCTACTACGGCGACCTCGTGCACAACTGCAAGGCCGTGTACCAGCGTTATCTCAGTTGGTACGACGGCAATCCCGCGAACCTGAACAAGCTCGCACCCAGCGATGCGGGCGCACGCTACGTGGAACTTGCGGGCGGCGCCGATGCCATGATCGCGAAGGCGAAGGCATGGTTCGACGCCGGCGACTACCGGTGGGTCGCCGAACTACTGAACCACCTCGTGTTCGCGGAACCCGGCAATACCGCTGCGCGCGAACTTCAGGCCGACACACTGGAACAGTTGGGCTACCAGGCCGAATCTTCGACTTTTCGCAATGCGTATCTGCAAGGTGCACAGGAACTCCGCAACGGACCGGTGAAACTCGGCGGCGCAAACGCACGCGGCAAGGGAATCCTCGGTGCGATGACCGTCGAACAGATCTTCGACACAGTCTCGGTTCGCCTGAAGTCCGAAGAAGTTGGCGGCCAGTCGGCAATCGTGAACTGGACATTCACCGATGTGAACGAGAACTGGGTGCTCGGCCTTTCGAATCGGACGCTCTATTCGGTTTCAGGACGACACGACTCGCGTGCCACCGTCACGGTGACCACTTCGCGTACCGAGTTCATTCGCGTGATGCTGCAAGAGACCACGTTCATGGATCAGATCGCAGCCGGCAACATCACCCTCGAAGGCGACCCAACTGCGCTTCTCGCCATCTTCGGCAACATCGATGCGTTCGAACCTGGCTTCAACATCGTCGAACCCTGAGTTGCTGGGATCAGAGTTCGAGATGAATTCGCAGAGCTGCGTCGAGTCGTACTGAGTTCTCGGCCGTTATTCGTCCGATTCTCTTGCCAACCCGCTTGACAGAAATCGATCGAACCTGTTCGGCCTGAACTTTGCTGTCCACGTCAAGGCCCGTTTCCTTGGCTACCAGCAGGACATGAAAGGGCATGATTCGGTCGACCTTTGATGTGACCGCCGCGACTGTGACCGTTCCGAACTCAGACATCGCGGCTCGGGTATTTTGCGCATCGTTACTGACGATGACTGCGGGACGAATCTTTCCGGCTTCACCAGGAAGTGCTGGCTCGAGGTCGACGAGTCGAATTTCCCCCCGCAGCACTACTAAGCCCAGTCTTTCGCGGTGGTTGCATCCCAGTTTTCCGCGTCGCCCGACGCCGCCCACTCTTTGAATGCGATGTCGTACATGTCGCCGAGGTCGGCTGAGCGAAGGAGGCGCAAAGCCCGCGCAATCGCGGCGGATCGAGATGCGTAGATACCGGACTCCACCGCATCGTCGAGATAGACGACATCGTCGTCGGGAAGGCTGATGCTGAGTTTCATACT
>JBEBAF010000192.1:0-7555 GCA_041159045.1 Actinomycetota bacterium | reverse complement strand
CGGTCGCCGGCGACGAAGCTGTCACCCTCTCCGACGACCAAGTAGTCGCGGTGCACCAAGCAGAGGCAAAGAAGCGATCCGAAGCAGCCGACATCTATAAAGAGGCCGGCCGCAACGACGCCGAGGCCAACGAGCGAGCCGAACTCGCAATATTGGAAAAGTATTTACCCGCACGCATGAGCGACGACGAACTGCACAGCATCATCGCCGCCGAGGTTGCGGCAGCCGCAGCCGGGGGCGCCACTGGTCCGAAAGCCATGGGTCAGGTGGTCAAGGCCGTGCGGGCCAAGGTGGGGTCGAGCGCCGACGGGTCGCAGATTGCCGCCCTGGTCAAGGCCGCCCTGGGCTAGCGCCTTTGTGCGCTGACGAACGAGGCGCAGGCAGGCCATCCTGAGACAATTGACACCTCGCCACCTGCGGCAGTACGGTGAAACCTGAGTTATTCACAACTCAACAACCTCGAGGGGGGAACACGAAATGAAGCAACTATTCCGAGGTGGTCGCCGCAAGGTGGCTGCCGTGATGGCGATTGCGCTCGTCGCGTCGCTCAGCCAGGTGGCGCCAACCAGCGCGGCACCGACTGCGAAGAAAGCTGGAGGAAGCATCACGGTTGGAGTGTTCAACCAATTGCTTTCGACATGCTTCTCGCCGAATGCCGCGAACTCGGCATTGGGCATCATGAAGACGGTCTACGAAGGCTGGTTCGAAAAGACCAAGGACGGCAAGATTGTGCCGTATCTGGCAGAGGCATTTACGCCTTCGGCTGACTACAAGTCTTGGGCGGTCAAGATTCGTCCAGGCATCAAGTTTCATGACGGCACCACGCTCGACGCGGCGGCAGCGATTGCCAACATCACCGCAACGCAGGGTATGTACTACCTCGCAGTTACCGCCAAGGGTGGAAACGCGAGGCACACCTTGGGTTCGGGAATCCCGTTCATCGCCAACCTGAAATCGGTGACTGCACTCTCGACCGACACCTTCCGAATGGATCTGTGGAATGGTCAAGTTGACTTCCCCGAAACGGTTTACGCCTCGGGTCGTAACTTCGTCCGCGCCGTGTCCGACCTGACGAACGCCACACAATGCGTCACGTCGGGCAAGGGCACCGGACCATTCATGTTCAAGAGCGTCTCGCCAACTGAGACGGTTGTGATCAAGAACCCGAACTACTGGCGCAAAGACAAGGCAGGCGAGCAATTGCCGTACCTTGACCAGATCACGTTCAAGTATGTGAACCAAGCGTCACAGCGCGTTAAGGGTTTGCAGTCGGGTGCACTTGATGCAGCGCAGTTCACCTCAGCTGGTGAAGTGAAGCAGATTCTGTCGGTGCAGGCTGACAAGGATCTGCAGATCATCGACAGTGGCTTCACCTACTACCCAATGACCGTCCTGAACACTGCTATTGAGCCATTCAACAACAAGAATGCTCGACTCGCGGTGGCGTATGCGTTTGACGCCGAGACGTTCTTTCAGCAGCGCAATTGCTTCAAAGGCAAGTGTGTCGGTCAGATTGGCGACTCGATGGTGGGAAGCACCAACGTGATGTACAACAAGAAGGGATTCATCACGTACGACCTGAAGAAGGCCAAGGAGTATGTAGCGGCATATAAGGCTGAAACCGGTAAAGACCTCGTCTTCACCCAGCCAGCCGATACCAGTGCCGAGGCTCAGGCATCAGCCAAGACCGTGGCCCAGATCATGAAAAAGGCCGGAATCACGATGAACATCCTCACGGAAGACACCGCGACGATCACGGCCAAGGCATTCCCAACACCTGGTACTGGCTACAACACGTATCAGGCGTATCCGACTCTGCTGTTCGAAGGCCGAGATACAGCATTCGTGCTGCCGTTCCTGCCGTCGAATACCTTCGGGGCGCCGGGCAACTTGACGGTCGCAGGTCTCCGCGCTCAAGCTGGCGCATTGGCAGCCGGTACGTTCCAAGCGTTTGGAGCATTGATCAACCCTGGTCGCACGAGCGACAAAGCGCTCGATGCACTGGTTTGGGATGCTTGGTACGACATCACGTCGGCGCGCAGTGCGAAGTTGAAGGCGGTCACGAAGTACTACCAAGAGAACGCCTACTCCATTCACCAGCCGTACATGGGCTACTACACCGGAATGTCAAGCAAGCTCAAGGGGTGGGACAAGTTCTTCCTCGCGAGCGGCGGTCAAGGCATAGCAATGACCAATGCTGGCATCAACTACACAGGGTTGTACCTCGAGAAGTAAACCGCCTGAAGAAGGCGCGAATGTAAGGGTTGGGGCGTCGGCACTTCGGTGCCGACGCCCCAACCTCTTTACGACACATTTTTCGTAGTACGGATTCACCGACTAGTTTGCTAGGAACTTCATGAACGACCTCACTTTCAAGTTGCTGGCCGCAGCTCGCCGCCTTGCGCAGTTGCTGGTGGTGATTGTGGGGTCGACGTTTCTCGTGTCATTGCTGTTGCAATTGTTGCCAGTTGGGCTGAAAGAGCTCTATGTCTTTGCTCTTGATGAAGCGGGTCGCCAGCAGCAGATTCAAGCGCTGCATCTCGACAAGAACCCAGTGATGTTTTATCTCTACTGGTTGTGGGACTTCGTGCGCGGCGACTTTGGCTCAATCGTGTACCCCACGGGCGTGCTCGACCCAGTGATGCCGAAAGTAACTGCAGCCATGCCGGTGTCGTTGCGACTCGTGTTTTATGTGCAGGCATTGGCGCTCGTCGTATCTGTTCCGCTCGGAATCTTGTCGGCTTACCGCGCGGGTCGTCGAAGCGATCGTGTGATTAGCTATGTGCTCTTTTCGGCCGCCTCGATACCGAATTTTGTGTTCGCACTGCTCTTGGCATCGTTTTTCGGTGTCACGCTCGCTTGGTTGCCGCCGCTGGGTTACGTCGCACCCAGCGAGAATCTCGTCGAGCATTTGCGCACCATGGCATTGCCAGTGCTCGCGTTGGCAATTCCCACCATTGCTACTTACACGCGCCTTCTTCGAACTGACGTGATTGCAGCCCTACGGGAGGACTACGTCACGATGGCGGCCTCCAAAGGGCTTAGCAATATTCGAATTCTCTTCACGCACATCCTGCGTCCAAGTTCCGTCACATTATTCACAAGTGCGGCATTGAATATGGGTGCCTTGATCGGCGGCACTTTGGTGATTGAACAGATCTTCACCATCCCCGGTATGGGTACTGAAATTGGCATCGCGATCTTCTCGCGCCAGTACTTTGCTCTGCAGTCTTATGTGGCCGTGATTGCGATTGGATACGTTCTGTTCAACAGCATTGTCGATATCGCTGTCGGATTTGTCGACCCGCGTTCAAGGGATCGCCGTAATGGTTAAGTTGTTCCGAGAAATGAAGATTTCATCTCGCGTCAGTGCGTTCTGGCTGTGCTTGATGGCCCTCTTTGCTGTTGTCGGACACTGGATACCTCTGCCAGATCCGCGCGAGTTTGACATCGATGCCTCGGCGGTCGGGCCGTTCTCGCCAGGACACATTCTCGGAACGGACGCGGGTGGCTACGACCTGCTCTCCAACATCGTTAATGGCGCGCGAACGTCGCTCCTCATCTCAATTGTCTCGGTCGGATTGGGCGGATTCATCGGATCGGTGCTTGGAATCCTCGCTGCATATCGGCGTGGAAGGCTCGACTACATCATCAACACCACATTCAACATCATGCTCTCAATACCAAATCTGGTGCTGGGTCTCGCGCTTGTCGCGGTGCTGGCGAATAACGCCGACCCCGCCATTCCGGTCAATCCGAATCGACGCATGTTCGTCATCATCGTTTCGCTGACGATTGTGATCATTCCGATTCTCGGTCGAATTGCTCGAGGTGCGACGTTGACGTGGTCGAACCGAGAGTTTGTCGTTGCGGCCAGATCAATGGGAATGAAGGATTTGAATATCGTGCTTCGGCACATAGTCCCAAACGTGTTACCCGCGATTTACGCAGTCGGCTTTCTGGCGGTTGGTGTGGTCATCGTTGCTGAAGGAGCCTTGTCTCTTCTCGGCGTCGGAATCGTCGACGGACTCAGTTGGGGTGCCATGATCGCCCGTGTCGCCGGCGAATTTGAATATGCCCCGCAGTCCATGTACGTGCCCGTGCTCGTGCTTGCACTCACGGTTATTGCCTGCAACCAAATTGGTGACTTCCTTCGCGGTCGACTCGATGTTCGAGAGGGCAAGATTTGAACACGCTTCTTTCCATTCGCGATCTCGAAGTGGGCTTTGAGACACCACGCGGTTTGCTGAAGGCAGTGCGAGGTGTTTCGCTAGACATTCCTGCGGGCCAGAGCGTCGGCATTGTCGGTGAATCTGGCTCAGGTAAGACCGTGATGTCTCGTGCCGCGATGGGTCTGCTTTCCGGCAGCAATCTGCGGCGTTCCGGCCAGGTTGTCTTTGACGGCAAAGAGTTGACCGCAATGTCTCCCAGAGAGGTTCGCGACCAGTTCGGCACGGGCATGGCAATGATCTTCCAAGATCCGATGACGGCCCTGAATCCGGTGCGTCGAATTGGTTCTCAACTTGCCGAGGGTCCCCGCATTCGACTTGGCATGGATAAAAAGGCGGCGCTGAAGCGCAGTGCCGAGCTGTTGTCGCTGGTGCGAATTCCAGACCCTGAGGCGATGTTGCGTAAATTTCCCTATCAACTTTCGGGAGGTATGCGTCAGCGTGTGATGATTGCCATCGCCATCTCGTGTAATCCTGAGTTGCTTTTTGCTGACGAGCCAACAACTGCACTCGACGTAACAGTGCAGGCCCAGATTTTGCAGTTACTGTCGGAACTGCGCCGCGACCTGAAGATGTCGATGGTGCTCGTCACCCACGACCTTGGTGTCGTGGCTAATCACACCGACTTCGTCGCCGTGATGTACGCAGGCGAGATCGTGGAACAGGCCCCAACCGCCGAATTGTTCGCCAACATGAAGATGCCATACACCAAGGCACTACTCGACTCAATCCCGAACATTGAGATGAAGAGCGGTGCTCGCCTCAAGGTGATCGAAGGGCGCCTGCCCAACCCAGTCGACCGACCGAAGGGTTGCGGCTTCGTCACTCGGTGCTCCTATGCCCAGCAGAAATGCCACGATGAGCACCCGCCACTCGTTGACGCCGGCAGTGGTCACCTCTATCGCTGTTGGTACCCGCTCGGTCACACGATCGCGAGGAAGCCGTAGTGGCTGGCTCAGGCACGGCGCACATGCGCAACAACGATGAGGTAGTGCTCGAAGTACGCGACCTCGTCGTGGAATTCAAAGTCGGTGGTGGCAAGGTCGTCAACGCCGTATCAAAGATCAGTTTCGATGTGTGCCGTGGCGAGACGCTCGCCGTAGTGGGCGAGTCTGGCTGTGGCAAGACCACGCTCGGTAAGGCGGTGCTGCAATTGCCACCACCGAACTCTGGTGACGTAATTTTCGAAGGCACCAACCTGTCGAAACTTCCCAAAGAACAGTTGCGCTCGGCACGTACTGCGATGCAGATGGTGTTTCAAGACCCAATTTCATCTCTCGACCCACGCATGACCGTACGCGATCTGGTGGAAGAGCCGCTGTGGATCTGGGACCGCAGCAATGAGGAAGACCGCGCTGCCAAGGTGCGCGAGCTCTTGAACAACGTCGGTCTTGACCCCGAACTCGTGCTCAATCGCCGCTCCTATGAGTTTTCGGGCGGTCAGTGCCAGCGCATCAGTATTGCCCGAAGCCTCGCACTCGAGCCGCGCATGCTGATTTGCGACGAGCCGGTCAGCGCACTCGACGTGAGCATCCAGGCCCAGATCCTCAACTTGCTGCAAGACATGAAAGATCGCTACGGCTTGACGATGATCTTCATCAGTCACGACTTGGCTGTGGTGAAGGCAGTCAGCAACCGCATCATGGTGATGTACCTCGGCAAAATCTGCGAAGTGGGCGACCCCGAGAAGATCTACACCAAGCCCGCGCACCACTACACGAGTGCGCTCATCAACTCAGTACCCATTCCTGACCCAACTCGCAAGCGGGCCAACGTACCGCTGCAGGGTGAACCGCCGTCTCCCGTCGCACCGCCATCGGGCTGCCGTTTCCGCACCCGCTGCCCGGCTGCCTCCGACAAGTGCGCCGCCGAAGAACCGCAGCTGCGTGAGGTGTCGCCCGGTCAATTCGTGGCCTGCCACCACCCTCGCGTCTGACCCGACACTTGCGCGTCTGATCCGACACTTACGCGTCTGAACCATCGCCCGAGCGTTTACTTTCTGTTCGCTTCGTTGTATGACCCCCGTCACCCTGGGCTAGCCTTGGCGGTCGACTGAACCGAATTCCTCGGTTCGCAAAGGGGAGAACAACCAATGAAGAAGCATGTAGCAAAACTCGTCGCGGGTCTCACCGTGGCGGCGTTCGCTGCTCTTTCGTTGCCCACCACCTCGGGTGCCGCCGCATCGCTGCGCATCTGGGCTGACGCTGACCGCAAGGCCAGTGTCGAGAAAGTGGCCGGCGCTTGGGGCAAGAAGAACGGCGTCACCGTCACCGTCGTCCAGAAGGACTTCGGCAAGATTCGTGACGACTTGAAGACCGTCGACGTCGCAACTGCACCAGACGTCATCGTCGGTGCGCACGACTGGGTCGGCGAGCTCGCCGCCAACGGTTCGGTCATTCCGTTGACCGTGTCAAAGTCGGCATCGGCCAAGATTCCGTCGTACGCGCTTGACGCGTTCTCGTACGCCAATGCCAAGGGCAACAAGGTGCTCTACGGTGCACCGGTTGCATTGGAGAACGTCGGTCTCGTCGTGAACACCAAGGTGGCCAAGGTGCCAACCTCGTTTGCCGACATGGTGTCGCAGGCGACCGCCTTCCAGAAGAAGGCCGCGGGCAACTTCGGTCTCGTGATTCCTGGTGGCGATGCGTACCATAACTATCCACTGTTCTCGGGCCTCTGTGGCTACGTGTTCGGCAAGGATGCCAAGGGCAACTTGAACCCCGACGACGTCGGTGTTGGTAACCCGAAGCTGCTCGCCAACGCAGGTGACGTTGACTCGTGGAACAAGTCGGGCTTGCTGTCATCGAAGGTCGACTACGGCATTGCGAAGAACGCGTTCCTCGCCGGTAAGGCCGCCTTCTGGGTGACCGGACCGTGGGAAAAGGACACGCTCGACAAGAGCGGTCTCAAGGTGAAGATCGTGCAGATGCCGAAGAACAAGTGTGACTCGGTGCCGTTCCTCGGCGTGCAGGGCTTCATGGTGACCAAGTTCGCCAAGACCCACGGCGTGGAGAGCCAGGCCCGTGACCTCGTCGGCAGCTACATGCTGTCGGAGGGTGCACAGACCCAGCTGTCGTCAGAAAACGGTCGTGCGCCAGCGAACACTGACGCCGCCGCGAAGATCGACGATCGTCTGCTCAAGGAATTCGCCGCCGCCGGTAAGGGTGGCGTGCCGATGCCGAACATTCCCGAGATGAGCTCCGTGTGGGGCGACCTCGGCACGGCATGGACCAACGTGTTCAAGGGTGCAGACGCAACGCCGGCCAAGACCGCGTTCCGCACTGCAGGCAAGAACATCAAGGCCAAGATCGGCTGACGAGTTTCAT
>JBEBAF010000191.1:0-2668 GCA_041159045.1 Actinomycetota bacterium | reverse complement strand
GAACGACGGAGGGCCGCACGAAGGCGTGCAAGCAATTCACCCATTCCGAAAGGTTTCGAGACGTAGTCATCCGCGCCTGCATCGAGTGCTGCAATCTTGTCGAACTCGGTGTCGCGAGCCGACAGCACGATGATCGGGATCTGGGTCCATTGCCGCAGTGAGCGAATGACTTCGAGTCCGGACATGCCGGGTAACCCGAGATCGACGATCACGATGTCGGGCTTCTTCGAAGCCGCGACTTCGATGGCCTTTTCACCGGTGTTGGTGAGGTCGATGTCGTATCCACGGGCACGGAGGTTTGCGCCGAGCGTCCGAAGAAGTGTCGGCTCGTCTTCGATGCAGAGGACCCGTGTCATCGCGCCACCGGCTTCGTTGCATCGCGTCGCCGGAGGGTGACGATTGCAGTGAGCCCTCCGTCGGGAGTGTCGCGCAGTTCGAGACCACCGTTCATTGCGGCCAACAGACGATCAACGATCGCCAAGCCGAGTCCGAGTCCCCCGGAAGTCGACGAGTCCGACAAACGATGGAAGGGCTGCGTGACGAGCTCGCGTTGGGCTGCGGGGATTCCGGGGCCGTGGTCGACGATGAACAGTCGAACGCGATCGTTGAAGACTTGGCAGCCAACTTCGACCTTCGTCGACCAGTTGATGGCGTTCAAAAGAAGGTTTGCGATCGCGCGTTCCAAGAGCGCGGGGTCGGCATCGACTTCCGGTGTTTCGGGCGAATGGTCGACTCGCACGCGTGAAGTATCGGCGTCGATGTTGCGCAAGGCCGCAGCAACGACTTCGTCAATGGAAGTCGACCGCATCGTGGGGCGCAACACACCGGCTTCGATGCGACTGAGGTCGAGAAGATTCATCACGATCGAGGTGAGCCTGTCGGTCTGGGTCTCGATCGATTCGAGGAAGTCGCTTTCGACATCGGCGGGCCACTCGATGTCGTCTTGGCGGAGGCTCGACACCGAAGCCTTGATGCTGGCGAGAGGTGACCGAAGGTCGTGCGACACCGCGCGAAGAATTGCCGTACGCAATTCGTCGGTACGAGCCAAAGATTCCGCCTCGAGGGCGACGCGTTGTAGTCGCTGTTGTTCGAGAGATTTTGCCAATTGACCCAGAAATGCGTTGAGGACGCGCTTGTCGCGCGGACCCAGTTCCGCTCCGTTCGCAACGAGTACGACTTTCTGGCCGAGGTGGTCGGAAACGTCGGCGCCTTCGGGCGTGGTTGGTGCTTCGTTGCCTGCCGAAGCGACGACTTCGTAGCCATCGGCCGTCTCGCGCAACAGGGAGACTCCGTCGAATCCGAACGTTTCGCGCAACAAGGAAACGATGCCTTCGAGCGGCTCTCCGAAACCTGCCTCGGCGAGCGTCGCAAGAGTTGATGCCTCACGCGCAGCCTGCGACGCTTCGGCCGCGCGCCGCGCCGCGATCGACACGAACATCGACACGATCGTCGCAATCGAAACAAAAACCGCAAGTTCGATGAGGTTGTCGCGGTCGTTGACTCGCAAGGTGTGGTACGGCTCGATGAGAAACCAGTTGACGACGAATGGGGCGATGAACGCTGTCAGCAAACCCGGAAGCAGGCCGCCGATCGATGTGACTCCAACCAAGACGAGCAGGTAAAGCGACAGCGACGTCGCGACCGACAACTCGCGTCCGGTGGCGACCAAAACGATGGTGAGCGCCGCAATCGCAGCGGGCCCCAGCGCGAATCCGATGAGCCGCCGGTTCGACTTCAGGACTTGCTCGCGCGTCACAGCGCCAGTCTGCCCCGTGCCCGACGTGGATGCGACGGTCACATGTGGGAGATGGCGAGTTCCACGTTGTCGGCGAACATGAAGACGGTGCGCCGGCGTATTTCGGTGGCGTCATGTCCTTCGCGCGGGCTGAGAACGACGTCAACGCCGAGTCGCGGGTCGCGCAGCACGACGACCGCGCCGGTCGCGGGAATGGTGACGAGCTCGTGATCGGTCTTCGATTCGTCAGGGCCAAGCGCGTGACGTGCAACGACGGGAAGTCGCGAAGTGCCGGATGGCACGAGTTGGGCGTTCAACAGTGCCAGTTCCGCGCATTCGGCGTCGACCACGGCGTGCCACAGCGCCGCGGCCGGTAGCTCGCTTCTGCGGGCACGCGCGAGAGCAGCGGCTGCGCCCTTGGACACTGACGAGTGGTAGTTGCGGACGCGCTCGCCGACGCGAAAGGCGGTTGCCGCGCTCACCGCAATTCCGAGTCCGGCAAGCAGCAACACTGCAACGAGGTCCGACGTTTCGGTGATGCGAAACGAGTGCACCGGTTCCGTATGAAAATAGTTGAGCGCGATTGCGGCGACGAGTGCCGTGATGATGCCCGCAGCCCAATCGACCAGCGCGGAAGCGACGATGATGGCAGCCAACAGGAGGGCGCTGTTGGCGACTCCCATCGAGTCACGAACAGCCGAGGTCGCAACGGCTGCCGTCAATGCGGCAACCGACCCGAAGCAAGCGACGGTCGTTCGTTTCACAAAGCCGAGTGTGGTCGGACCATCATGTTTGCGCCGAAAACTTTGCGCTTTCTTAGCGCTCGACCAATCAGCCGTCGTAACGTGAAGGGCAATGTCGGACTCAATGTTGGAAGCCGCGCGAAACCTGATCGGCAGTGCGCAGCGCGTCACGGTTCTCACCGGCGCCGGT
>JBEBAF010000190.1:0-3640 GCA_041159045.1 Actinomycetota bacterium | reverse complement strand
TCGAAGTCGGTGAAACTAGACGAGAACGAATAGACGAGATCGATCTTCGATTCGAGTTTCGCACCCGAGGCTTCGGTGACGTCTTCGAAAACACCGGGCTTACCCGCGGCACCAAGGTTGTGGAACAAACGCGAATGTGACGGCTGGTTGTAGCGCGCGACGTCGACCGGCTGCCATTCATTCGTATGGATATCGATCCAGCCGTCGTTGTCGTAGTCGCCAAAGCTCACACCGAATCCGGAATGCGGAAAGCCATCGTTCATCGCCACTCCGCGCTTTGCCGCCTCTTCGGTGAACACGCCTTTGCCGTCGTTGATCATCAGGTACGCCTGGTCGCCGGCAAGCGTGGTCAAGAAAACATCCTGGTCGCCGTCGCGGTCGATATCGGCGTAACCGACACCGTTGGTCGACCACTTCAACGCGTCGAAACCACTGCCCTTCGTCGCGTCACGGAACTTTGGCGCGCCCGGCATGCTTTCGTTGACGTACAACTTGGGTGACTTGTACAGACGGGTCATCACGAGATCATCGAGTCCGTCGCCATTCACGTCGACTGCGGCTGCGCCACCGGATGATCGTTCCGGATCGCACTGACGGGTGGTTTCACCCGCAGACTTCGACGGCACGACTTTGGAGAAGCGTGTAGTAATCACTGTCGGGTTGAACAGACAGTCCGGGGGATTTTTGCGAACGCTCTGCACGTCGACAAAACCGAGACTCTTGCCGATCTCGACAAACGATGGCTGTACGTCGGGAATCGACCCGGACTCGTGCGGCTGACCTCCCGAACATGCAACGGCTGTCGCCGCCAACCCCAGAAGGGCCAGCGACGACAGCCGTGCGAGACGTTGCGTCATTTGGGGATCACATCAGCACTATCTCAGGCTGAAGTGGATTCCCCACATGTCGAGCCACAAGTTGCCCGGATTCGTATTGAATCCGATACCGGCGTTGACCCAGCGGTCCCAGCCTCCCCATCCGCAATGCAGACGTGGGTGCCATCCACCGCTCCACCAGCAGCTCCACCAGTGACCGTCGAGGTAGGCACTACCCCACGCCCACACTGATACGTACGGAGCCCAACTGGTGATGCTGACAGCCGAGGCAAACGACGCACCTGCACAGATTTCGACGACGCCGAAGTTGATACAGGTACCCCACCACCATGGGCCGGCGCTGGCGATGAACTGGAACGAACCATCACCGTTGACGTTGCCCCACAGGCGGAACCAGACACCGGCAAGGTTGATCCATGCGTCGAGCGTGAAGTAGGTGCCACCGCGGTAGCGAGTGGAGCCCCACCAGTAGACGTTGCCGATCTTGATCCAACCGCCCGCGCTGAAGCCCGGGAAGTTGAGGCTGACCCACACCGAGGTTTCGAACGTGCCGTCGGCACCGATCCACATTGCGCCGCCACCGTTGATGCCGGCGATGTTGATCGAGATCGAGGCGTACATACCCGCCTGGCCCGGCTCGTTCGAGATACGGAAGTCACCGCGACCGCCACCAACTCCGGCGGCGCGCAGGTCGGCACTGCCCCACATCGTGAAGCGCGTGGTTGAACCCGACTTGTAGAAGTTTCCGCCGAAGCCGACGTTGATCGCGCTCATCACGTTGATCGTCGACGACATCGAGAACGACCAGTTACCGCCGTCCTTCCTACCGCTGACGTACACCGTGGAGTTGAAGGCGACCAAGTTCAGCCAGCCGGAGCCACTGAACGAGAAGTTGCCGTTCGAGTCGAACGAACCGCTGACGTACAGAGAACCGCCGACGTCGCCCGAACCGATGGCGAATCCCGCGTTGAAGTCGGCGTAGAAGAAGCTTCCGATCTTTCCGAGCGCGATAGATCCGCCGGCGGAGAATCCACCGAGGTTCAAGCCGATGTTGGTTGCTGCGATACGGAAGTCACCCGACTGCGCGGCAACCGGGTTGCCGTAGCGGTCACCGATGGTGATACCCGGTGCGGTTGCCCACACGATTTGGCCGCTGACCTGCGCCGTGAAGACACCGCCAACCGCCACCGTGCCGGTGATGCTGAGCTGGTTCGCATTGATGAAACCGGTGACGCGGCCGAGCTGGTAGCCAGCCACCGAACCGATTGCGTCGAACGCAATGTTCGGCGCCTGACCGTTCGTGTAGGCGACGTTGAACGTTCCATCGATCGTGACCACGCCGACGGTGCGGCGGGTCTGGATCGTGGCGGCGATGGACTGGAACTGGTAGTTCGCCATCTGCACGTTGACGTCGATCCTGCTCGGGGCACCGAGCATCGTGAAGTCACCGCTTGCGATGATGCTCGCGAATCCCTTCGCAGGCTTCAGGCTCATGTTGACCGAAGCGCTCCTGATTTCGATGAACGACGGGACGATCACCAGGTTGGAGATGCTTCCCGTCATGTCGAGGTACGGACCGTCGGTGATGTTGATGCCCGCCTTACCCGACACCGCAACCTTCGTCGATCCGATGGTGATACCACCGGCAAATGCCACGTAGTTGTCGGTCGGCGACACCTTGATGGCAATCACCGTGTCATCGAGTTGTACCGAGCCGGCCTTGAAACCACCGACGGCGAGGCTTGCCTCGAGCGAGAACGGATCAGTGCCGATCTTCGCGCGGACGTTCACCGGTGTTCCGAGGATGGTTCCACTGAAGCCGACCGACACACCCGGATCGAGCGTGACGTTGCCGACCGTGCAACCAAGCGGAGCGATGGTGAGGTCCATGTAGGTGGAGGTGAGAACACCGCCGCCCACGCTGATGACCTTCGCCGTTCCGTTGGAGATGGTCTTGTTGTCGGCTCCCAGCGTTCCGGCCTGGAACGAGAAGCACGGCTTGCTGATGTCGAGGTTGGCCACGAGGCGAACCGCAACACCTGCGTCCATGCCGAGCGGCGTACGCCACGCCGACGGCAGCTGCGCGTTCGCAGCGATGCCGATGATCGGCAACGGAATGCCGATCGGCGAGGTGTACGTGAAGCCGATCGACACGGCGGCTTCGGTGAGCGTGAATCCCGAGATGCCGAACGCGTTGTTCCACGCGAAGGCATTACCCGTTGCCGGGTCCTTACCGAGGCTTGCCGAGAGCGTGAAGCTGGTGGTCGACACCGTGCCGCGCACTTCGAACGGAACCGGGGTCGAATTCGATCCGGTCTTCAGTTCGAAGTTGCCGATGAGGCTCATCGCCGGCGACGGAGACCCGGAGATCTCGAAGCCGAGAGCGGTGAAGCGCATCGACACTGCGCTGGTGTTCATGATGTACCAGTTGTCCGGTGTGGGCAACATGATTTGCATCGTCGGCAACTTGCCGCCGGCGAGGTCCTTCAAGTTGATCGTCACCGGAACCGACATGAGCGTCGGCTGCTTCAGGAAGTCACGCAACCACTGCGGGACCGCGAAGCCGGCTGCGAGAACCGGAGCATTCTTCGGCAGGTTCAGCTTGCCGAGCGTCGGAGCGCTGGGCAGCGTGAAGTTGCTGAGTGCATAGGTCGAGTAGACGAACTGCGTCGCCGTGAGCGTTGGGCCACCGGGGATCGGTGTCCAGTCGTTCAGGCCACCGGCAATCACCACACCCGACGAGCTGAATGTCGCACTGAGGGTGAGCGTCGTGCCGAGGATGCTGGTTGCACCCGACACGCTTG
>JBEBAF010000189.1:0-6969 GCA_041159045.1 Actinomycetota bacterium | reverse complement strand
GCCGGTTACGCCGACATGTCGAAGGCCGTGGTTGTCGAAGACAAGACAGCTGATTCGTCCAAGAGAACCATTGCGATGCCTGCGAGCGTTCGTGATCCGATCGTCCGAGGCCTGACACGTGTTGTGAACGGGCCGGGCGTCGAATGGGACATCTACCACAAGGCAACCGGTGAATTTCTCTTCAAGAACTATCCGCGCAAGTCCTTGCCGATCGCCGGTAAAACGGGAACTGCCCAGGGATTCAAGAATCTGCCGTGGAACGACTCGTCGGCATTCGCCGCCTTCAGTCTCGACCCGACGCGTCCGTACACGGCGGTCGCATATCTCGAAAAGTCGGGGTACGGGTCGCAAGCCGCCGCGCCGGTCGTGAAGTGCATATTCACCGCGTTGGCCGGTGCGGTGAAGACCCAGGAAGTGATTCCCAGTAATCCACTCGACATCAACAGCACGATGGTCGCGCGTTCCGAGCGTTTGGTGAGCCCATTGTGTTTGTCGGGATACGGCGGCGGGGTGCGCGACTGATGCAAACTCTCGACTCCATCCGTCGCAAGTCATCTCCGTCGTCTTCGATGGGGAACATCCGTCGGAGCATGGCCGACCCCAGCCGCAACATCGATTGGTTGTTGGTGTTCGCGGTGAGTGCACTGTCGGCCGTTGGTGCGTTGGCCGTTTACTCGACAACGCGGCCTCGGCTCATCGCTCGCGGAGTCGACCCCTATTACTTGCTGCAGCGTCAGATCATCTACATCATTGCGGCCGCCGTCGTCATGGTCGGACTGATGGCTCTCGACTACGAATGGCTGCGGGGGAGGGCCGAATTCTTCTACGGCGCATCGATCATCGCCCTCATGCTCGTTCTGGTTGCGGGCGCAGTGCGAGGTGGCGCACGCCTTTCGTTCGACCTTGGCATCGTGTCGTTGCAGCCGGCCGAATTCACGAAGTTCTCGCTGCTGTTGCTGCTGGCCGGGTATCTATCCGAGGAAGACAGCGACCAGCTTTCGTATCACCGTTTCATCATGACCTTGCTGATCGTCGGCGGGTCGGTCGGGTTGATCCTGCTCCAGCCCGACCTTGGTTCGGCCACTGTGCTGATTGCGTGCACGATGGGTCTCCTGCTCGTCGCCGGAAGCAAGGTGCGGTACATCGTTTCGATCACATCGCTTGCCCTGGTGTCGGCTGGCGTTGCCGCATGGAGCGGAGTGGTCAAGAGCTACCAGTTCCGCCGCATCGAAGCCTTCCTCAACCAGAACTCCACCGACTCGGCCCTGAAAGACGTGGTGTTGCAGGTCCGTTTCGCAAAGCGCGCCGTTGCAACCGGTGGCATCACGGGGAAGGGCTTTCTCAAGGGACCGCTGACCAACGGTGCCTTCATCCCGGTTCAGTCGACCGACTTCATCTTCTCGGCGATTGCCGAACAGTTCGGCCTGATCGGCGCCGGAGTCGTCCTCGGGTTGTTCACGCTTCTGTTGTGGAGAATCTGGCGGATCGGTCGCCTGGCGCGCACCCGCTTGGGCGAGTTCGTTGCCGTTGGTGCCTTCACCATGATCCTCTGGCAGACCTTCCAGAACATCGCCATGACGATCGGCATCATGCCGGTGTCGGGGCTTCCGCTGCCTTTTGTGTCGTACGGGGGGTCGCACATGGTGGCCTTTGCCGCCATCATCGGCCTCGTGCAGAGTGTGCACATGCGCCGTCTCCGCTGAAGTGTCACCGTTTCGGCACAAGTGACCCGATAGCCTGTTCTCACGCGACCAGGGGTCGCACAGGATCGAGACAAAATGAACGAATCTTCCGAGGGCGCGAATCAGTCCGCCAGCCCCGGGCCGAACAAGAGACGGCGCCGTGGCTCGCGTGGTGGGCGCAACCGCACAAAGACCACCCAAAATGGCCAGAATTCCAGCCCGCAGTCGGGTGCGGCACGCAGCGCCGACGGTGCTGCCAGTGCTCCGCGGCCCCCGGCCGACCCTGCCCGTCGCCCCCAAATCGGTGACACACGTCCGGCACCGGCAAAACAGGCCGAAGCATCGGCAACACCCGCGAAGGCCGAGGCGAAGCCGAGCAACGGCAATCGACGTCGTCGTGGCGGTCGTGGTCGCAGCCGCTCGGGCCAGGGCGGAGGGGGCCAGCCCCGTCAGCCGCGTCCCAGCCAGGCCGCGGTCGAGGCCGAAATCGTTGAACGTCGTCGCGGTCGCACCCGCGACGGGCGCCCCGTCGGGCGCTACCTCATGTGCGTTCAGGTTCGCGAGGGCTTCACGCAGGTTGCCGTTCTCGAGGGTCGCAAACTGATCGAGCACTACGTCAGCCGCCCGGCCGACGACATCTCGCAGATTCACGGAAACATCTATTTGGGTCGGGTGCAGAACGTGCTTCCGGGCATGGAGGCGGCGTTCGTCGACATCGCCACGCCGAAGAACGCCGTGCTCTACCGCGGCGATGTTCAGTACGACGCCGAAGACATCGTTGAAAAGTCGGCCGATCGCCGCATCGAAGACATTTTGAAGGCGCGCCAGTTGATCTTGTGTCAGGTGACGAAGAACCCGATCGGCGCCAAGGGTGCTCGTCTCACACAGGAAGTGTCACTGCCCGGTCGCTTTGTGGTTCTCATCCCGAACTCGAAGACCTACGGCATCTCGAAGCGGCTTCCCGACGACGAGCGTCGTCGCCTGCGTTCGGTGCTCGATCGCGTGAAGCCTGCCGAGCACGGTCTCATCGTGCGTACCGCCGCCGAACATGCGACCGAACAGGAACTGCGGGCCGACATGGCGCGTCTGCTCGATGAATGGGCACGCATCGAAGAAGCAGCGAAGAAGGCCAATGGTCCGAAGCTGCTGTACCGCGAACCGAGCCTTGCCGTTCGGGTGATTCGCGAAGAGTTCAATGCCGAGTACCGCGGAGTCGTCATCGACGATCCACGGCTTTGGGAAGACGTGAAGAGCTACGTTTCCGACTTCAATCCGGAACTGGCTGATCGTGTCGAGTTGTACACGCCGAACGCGGTGTCTCCGGAAAGCGAGTCCGACGAGGCCGACACGTCGGCATCCGGCTTGCCGATCTTCGAGCACTACCACGTGCACGAACAGCTCCACAAAGCCCTTGATCGCAAGGTGTGGCTGCCGTCGGGTGGTTCTCTCATCATCGAACACACCGAAGCGCTCACCGTGATCGACGTGAACACCGGCAAGAACGTCGGTACGTCGAACCTCGAGGAAACCGTGTTCCACAACAACCTCGAGGCGGCCGAAGAAATCGCGCTCCAACTGCGTTTGCGCGACATCGGTGGCATCATCGTGATCGACTTCATCGACATGGAAGTCAAAGAGAACCGCCGCAAGGTGGTCGATTCGTTCCGCGCTGCGTTGGCTCGCGACAAGACCCGTACGCAGGTGCTCGACGTTTCAGACCTCGGCCTCGTTGAAATGACGCGCAAGCGCATTGGCGAGGGCCTTCTCACCAGCTTCGCCGGACAGTGCCCCGAATGCGAGGGCAGGGGAATCAAGGTCGACCACAGCCTCATCGGCTGAATTCGCTCGTCGGCAGGGTGAAATCCGTGCCGTTGGTGGGTTGGCGGACTTTCAGGGTGCTTGTAGGATTGCCAATTGCTATGTACGCAGTCATCGCCTCCGGCGGAAAGCAAGAAAAAGTCGCCCAGGGCGAGACCGTCAAGGTCGAGCTGCTCGGCGTCGAGAACGGTACCGAGGTGCGCTTTGCTCCGGTCCTCGTTGTTGACGGCGACACTGTCCTCGCAACTCCCGATCAGTTGAAGAACGCCAGCGTTGTTGGTCGTGTCGTTGCCACCGCAGCAGGCCCGAAGATCGACGGGTTCACCTACAAGCGTCGCACCAACCAGCGTCGTCGCTACGGTCACCGTCAGAAGTACTCTGTCGTCGAAATCACCTCCATCGCGAAAGGCTGAGCCATGTCAAAGACCAAAGGTGGCGGCTCCACACGTAACGGCCGCGATTCAAACGCGCAGCGCCTCGGCGTCAAGGTGTTCGACGGAACGCAGATTCACGCTGGAACGATTCTCGTTCGCCAGCGCGGAACACGTGTGCACCCCGGCAAGAACGTGGGCATCGGCAAGGACGACACCCTGTTCGCGCTCGTCGGTGGCGCAGTGAAGTTCGGCGAGCGTCGTGGCCGCAAGGTTGTCGACGTTCTTCCCGCCAACTAGCGAAAGTCGATTCCGACCGGAAGGTCGCTGCTGCTCCAGTTGAGCAGTGAGATTGCCTGCTGAAAGGCGAATCTGTCGGTCATTCCTCCGACGTATTCCACAACTGCTTGCATCATCTCGGGCGTATTCGTGTTTGCGTCGAGTGATCGCGTTGCCGGACACGACTGCGGGTTTGCCGCGTAATGCTGGACAAGTGCCTGGAGAACCCGGATCACCGCGACGGCCTGCGCCTGTGATTCGGGCCGCAGATAGACGGCTTCGTAGTTGAACTGGCGAAATGCGCCCAATGCCTCGGCGTAATCGGCAACCATGCCGATACGACCACTCGATCGGGTGGCTTCGAGCATGCCGATGATGAAAGCCGAGATTTGTTTGGCCCGCGACGTGCCGCATCGGTCGCGCACGATCGCGGGCAGGTCGTTCGACGACACGACCGCAGCATCGACTGCATCTTCGAAGTCGTGACACACATAGGCGATGCGATCGGCCCACGACACGACTTCGCCTTCGGGCGTCATGGGCGCGGGCCGTGACCATGAGTGGTTGCGAATGCCATCGAGAGTTTCGCGGCACAAGTTGAGCGGTGCAAGGGTGACATCGGCTCCCCACAGCGCATGGTCGTAGCCGCCGGGCACGAAGGGGCTGAGGGCATCTTCGCTGGCGTGTCCACCCGGACCGTGGCCGCAGTCGTGACCCAGCGCGATGGCCTCGGTGAGTGCAACGTTCAGTCCGAGCGCGCGGGCAATTGCCGTTGCGACCTGCGCAACCTCGAGCGCGTGAGTGAGGCGCGTACGTTGGTGGTCGTCGGGGAAGACGAACACTTGTGTTTTGCCCGCGAGTCGACGGAACGCAGCCGCATGCAGGATGCGATCGCGATCACGCTCGAAGCACGTACGAAAAAGATCGGGTTCTTCTGGCTTGCTGCGGCTTCCTGCCCCGATGGATCGTGTCGCACCGTCCGACAGCGCCTCGTTCTCGTGAGCCTCGCGATCTTCGCGGAATACGAGTGCGGTGCTGTTCGTTCCCGCGAAGGAGTCTGCATGCGCGAAGCGAATGGAACCAGGCGAATGCGACAAGGTGTGACCACCCATGGTGGACGCCCAGAGGCTTGCACGGCTGTTGTCGTGCCGCGAAGAGTCGTTTTCTGCTTCGTTGTGCGACGTTGCCACAAATGAGACGTTACGTCACGGGTGTCCACCATTAGCCTGAATGCTGTTATGAGTGCCTTCGTCGACGAATGTCAGTTGAACGTTCGCGCCGGCGACGGTGGAGCCGGTTGCGTCAGTTTCCGTCGCGAGGGGCCGGTGGCCTTCGGAGGTCCGAACGGCGGCGATGGAGGTCGCGGTGGTGATGTCTGGCTGGTTGCCGATCACAACGTGGCGTCACTTTTGGCGTTTCGTGATCATCCCCACCGCCGGGCTGAAGACGGCATCAACGGCATGGGCAAAGACCTCCACGGGCGGTCGGGAAACGATCTCGAAGTGAAGGTTCCCGAGGGCACCGTGATACGCGACATGTACACGGGCGAAATCCTTGCCGACCTCGTTGCGCACGGCGATCGATGGCGGGCGGTTGAAGGGGGTCGCGGCGGCCGAGGGAACTCGCGCTTTTTGGCGAACCGTCGCCGTGCACCGAAGTTCGCCGAACAGGGCGAGTACGGTGCCGAGCGCTGGCTGAAACTCGAACTCAAACTCATGGCCGACGTCGCATTGGTTGGCTTCCCGAATGCGGGCAAGAGCACCTTCATCAGTTCGATTTCGGCCGCGAAGCCGAAGATTGCGAATTATCCGTTCACCACGCTCGAGCCACACTTGGGTGTCGTTCGCGTCGACGAATCAACCGAATTCGTCGTTGCCGACATTCCCGGAATCATCGAAGGCGCCAGCGAGGGGCGTGGCCTTGGCCACCAGTTTCTCCGCCACATCGAACGTGCCCGCGCTTTGTGCATCCTCATCGACCTCGCGCCGATGGACGGTATGTCGCCCGACGAACAAGAGCGCGTGCTTCTTGCAGAACTCGGCGCGTACGAGCCGGAACTCCTCGAGCGCCCGCGCGTGGTCGTGGCCAACAAGGTCGACGTTGCCGACCCCACTGTGCTGTCGATCTGGAACGAAAGTCATGGTGGGGCACAGTCGATGTCGTCGGTGACGCGCCAGGGTGTGCGGGCCGTTGTCGGGCGCCTCGCACAATTGGTCAGTGAAGCGCGCAGGGCCGAGCCCATGCGCGAGGCCACGGTGATTCTGCGCCCCGAGCCCGAAGGTACGTACGTCGAACGGGTGGGCGACCACGAGTTCCGCGTGCACGGTCGCAATGCCGTGCGTTCCGTTGCTCTGAACGACATCACCTCACCCGAAGCACTGAACTACATCGACGAGCGATTGAAGAAGATGGGCGTGGGTCGACTCTTGGCGCGCGCCGGCGCTCAAGACGGCGATGTCGTGTGGGTCGGTGACTTCTCGTTCGAATACACGGTGGAGCTCTGACATGCGCGTCGTCGTGAAGGTTGGAACGAGCTCGCTCACGCATGCCGATGGTGCATTGAATGCCGCGATGTTCGAATCGTTGGCACGACAGATTGCGGCCCTCAAGAAGTCGTCGCACGAAGTTGTTCTCGTCACCAGCGGTGCCGTTGCTGCCGGTGTGGCGGCTCTCGGCTTGGCCGAGCGTCCGGGAGACATCGGAACCCTGCAGGCTCTTGCAGCCATCGGTCAGAGTCGTTTGATGGAACGGTACAACTCGGTCTTTGCGCCATTCGACGTGGTGACCGGACAGGTTCTTCTCGTGCCGCACGATTTCGG
>JBEBAF010000188.1:0-3037 GCA_041159045.1 Actinomycetota bacterium | reverse complement strand
CCGACTCGTCGGTTTCCCGGCACAACTTGCGGAGAATTGGTACGGCGCGCTCGAGGCCGGCTGACGCGAGGTAACCCTGGCCCAGCACACCCGCCAGCGGGCCGAGCCGGTAACGCTCGGTTGCCGGGTCTTGTTCGACCAAGTGTTCGCCGATCAGAGCGCGCAAGAGTCGGTGTGTCGTGCTGGGGGACAGCGCGGTCGATTTCGCGATCGCCGCCAGCGCAAGGCCGTCGGCGGGTTGCGAGCCGTCGGGGTGCGGTTCGGCAAGTGTGCGAAGAATTGCCACGGCGCGTGCGACCGATTGAACGCCACCCGGTTCGCTTGCCATGGGTCCATGTTGGCAAACCCAGAGGAATTTCGGCGTTGGGTTGCAATTCTCGACAAAGTCGACTAACTTGATCAACAATAAGAAATGGAATGGTATTCCGACATACGGAATACCGAAGTACACTGATCTCACCGAAAGGCCCCCCATGAAGACCCGCAAGTTCCTCGCCGGACTCGGTGCCGTGGCTGCGATTGCGATCGGTGCCGTCGCCGGTACCGAAATCGATGCTTCGGCATCGGCGAAGAGGTCGTCACCCACGACCACCGTGCCGAAGGGTGCGGTGGCCAAGAAGATCCGCATCGGCTATTTCGCCAACGTCACGCACGCGGCCGCGCTGGTGGCGGTTCAGCGCAAGACGTTCGAGACCTACTTCAAGGCCGACAAGACCAAAGTCGAGTTCACCGTGTTCAACGCCGGCCCGGCAGTGGTCGAAGCGATGAAGGGCGGGGCGATCGACGTCAGCTACATCGGGCCGAGCCCGGCAATCACGGGTTACTCCAGCACGGGCGGTTCGCTGCTGCGCATCATCGCTGGTGCGACGTTGAACGGTGCGCAGCTCATCGTCAAGTCGTCGATCAATTCGGTCGCCGACCTGAAGGGCAAGACGATTGCGACACCGCAGTTGGGGAACACGCAAGACGTTGCCGCGCGCGCGTACTTCAAGACGCAGGGAATCAGCACGACGATCACGGGTGGTGGCGATGTGGCGATTGCTCCGACCGAGAACTCGAACACTCTGACGCTGTTCAAGAGCGGAAAGCTCGACGGCGCGTGGGTTCCAGAGCCGTGGGCGTCGCGTCTCGTCCTCGAAGGCGGTGGCAAGGTGCTGCTCGACGAGAAAGACCTCTGGCCGAACAAGCAGTTCCTCACCACCCAGGTCGTTGCATCGACGTCGTTCCTCGCCAAATTCCCCGGGTCCGTCGAAACCTTCCTGAAGGCGCACGTCGACACGAGCGACTGGATCTCGCAGAAGAAGAACGAAGCCAAAGTGAAGGAACTCATCCAGGCCGAGTTGCTTGCCAAGACCGGGAAGTCCCTTGCCGCGAACGTCATCGACCGTGCGTGGCCGAACATCGTCGTCAGCGAAGACCCGTTGGCCAAGGCGCTGTTGAAGAGCGCGAACAATGCATCGGGCGTCGGTCTCTTGCAGCTGCCCGCGAAGGGCCTGACGAAGATCTACGACATCCGGATTCTCAACAAGATCCTTCTCGCAAAGAATCCGAAGTTCACCAAGTACGCGACCGCTGGATTGGGGCTCAGTTGACATCAACGGCGATCGAGATATCCGGTTTGTCGAAGCGCTACGGCGCAAGTTCGACCGACGGAACGAACGGACTGGTGCTTGACGGCATCAACGTGACCTTGGAGGCAGGCGAATTCGTCTGCCTCCTCGGCGCGTCCGGGTGCGGAAAGACGACCCTTCTCAATCTGGTTTCCGGTCTCGATGTTCCCACCGCCGGGCGCATCACGACCGAGGGCAAAGTGTCGGTGATCTTCCAAGAGTCGGCGCTGTTTCCATGGCTGACCGCCGGTCGCAACATCGAGCTCGCACTGCGTGCTTCAGGTGTCGGCAAGGCCGAGCGCAAGTCGCGTGCTCTCGAGCTTCTGCGACTGGTTCATCTCGAACACGCATACGACAAGCGCCCGCACGAACTTTCGGGCGGCATGAAGCAACGCGTGGCAATCGCCCGCGCTTTGGCGCAGGACGCGAAGATCCTTTTGATGGACGAACCCTTTGCGGCACTCGACGCCATCACGCGTGACTTCCTGCACGAGGAAATCACCACGGTGTGGAAAGAGCGTGGAATCACCGTCGTGTTCGTGACGCACAACGTGCGCGAGGCAATTCGTCTTGGTCAGCGCGTCTTGCTGTTGTCGTCGAAGCCCGGTCGGATCATTCGCGAGTGGAATGTCGACCTGCCTCAGCCGCGCAACATCGACGACCCGAACGTGGCGGTTCTCGCTGCCGAAATCACAACCGAACTGCGCAAGGAAATCAGCCGACATGCCGTCAAGTGACATTTACGAAAGCAACGACCTCGCCACGCTCGAAGCCGGCCTCGATGCGTTGGAGGCGGGTGCTCAGCAGCGCGCGTCGTTCGGTTCGCGTTTTCTGCGTGCGCTGCTGCCGGGTGTGGTTGCCGTCGCCGGTTTGTTGATCGTGTGGCAGATTCTCTTCGCGTTGAAGTTGTGGCCCGAGTGGAAGTTTCCCGGACCGAAGAACGTGTGGGATTCCTTCCGGTCGCAGTGGGAACAAGGTTTGGTGTGGTCGGCGGTTGGGAACAGCGTGAAACGAGGTCTCATCGGGTTCGCTCTGTCGGGAATCATCGCGACGCCGCTTGGTGTGTTGATCGCGCGAGTGCGACCCGCACGTACGGTTTTGCGCCCGATCCTCAGTGGCTTGCAGCAGTTGCCTTCGGTTGCGTGGGTGCCGGCCGCGATCATCTGGTTTGGCTTGACTCCGCGCACGATCTACGCGGTCGTGATTCTCGGTGCAACGCCATCGATCACGAACGGATTGGTGAACGGCATCGACCAGATTCCGCCGTTGTACCTTCGTGCGTCCAAGGTGCTCGGTCTGCGCGGAATCGAGAACGTTCGACGTGTCGTTCTTCCCGCCGCGTTGCCGAACTACCTGTCGGGTCTCGAACAGGGTTGGGCCTTTGCATGGCGCTCGTTGATGGCCGCCGAGCTGATTGCAATTTCACC
>JBEBAF010000187.1:0-4450 GCA_041159045.1 Actinomycetota bacterium | reverse complement strand
CCGCCGCCGGCAAAGCCCGCCCAAATTCCGATTGCCTTGCCGCGATTCTCGGGCGGGAAGCTGGAGGTGATGATCGACAGCGTGACGGGCATGATCATGGCCGCGCCGACTCCCGCGACTACGCGTGCGGCAATCATCGCCCCGGTTGAGTTGGCAACGAGAGCGCCAACCGTCGCAAGACCGAAAACGAACAGTCCGGTGACGAGAACCTTCTTGCGCCCCCAACGGTCACCGATTGCACCGACCGGCAACAAACTGGCCGCCAACGTGAGCGTGTAGGCGTTGATGATCCAGAGAATCCCGTTCTGTGACGACCCCAGACTTGTCGCAATGTGTTGCTGCGCGACGTTCAATCCGGACATCGCAGAAATCACCGCGACGAGCGCCGTGATCATGCCGATGAGGATGTTGCGTAGCGCGCGCGGGTCGTGAACCAGCGAGTCGGCTTCTTCGATGAACTCCGGAACGGCGCTACTCATGCGCCGCCAAACCTACGACATGACGGAGTCGTCGACCCAGCTTCCGTGGAAACCGAACGGCACGCGTTGCGGCAGGTGTACGCGGGCCACCGGCGGCTTCGACATGTCACTGGCATCGAGAATCACGAGATCGGAAGTTGCCGTGTCACTGAAGTACACGAAACCCATCGCGTAACCCTCGTCTTCGCCGGCCGTTGCCGAATCCTGAACGAAGGCGAATTCGCCGGGGTGGGCGTACGGGCCGAGGTCGCAAACGGTTTTGGATCCGTCTTGCATGTCGTACTTGGCGATCACGCCGGGCGAGTCCATTGCGCCCACGTTCATGCCGCGCGCACCGGAAGCCCAGCCGTAGCGGTGCTTCAACCCGACCACGCGGTCGTCGACACGCGGGAAACCGTGTGCCCAGTCGTCGTACTGCTGTTCGCGAACCGCGCCGGTCTTCAGATTGAACGTCCAACGCCACATGTAGGAAGGATCGAAGTCGTCCATCGACTTCTTCCACATCGTTGCGTGACGACCGACGTCGCACACCACTTCGTCTCCATCGACGTACGCATTGAGCGGGTGGAACACGTAGCAAGGGTCGACCTCGAACCAACGAACGTCGGCGTCGGTTCCCATGCGCGGCATGATGCCGATACGCGCACCGTAGGTGTCGTCCCATCCGATGGGCGGGAGTCCCTGCGCGATTTTGTCGAGATCGAAAACGACCGGAAGGTCCATGAAGATCGCGTGGTCACGGGTGATCATGAAGTCGTGCATCATCGTGCCCTTCGGCGTGGTGATGGGTGTCGAATGCACGAGGTTTCCGTTCGCATCGAGCACGTGGTACGTGACGTACGGAGCAATCGGCGAGTAGCCGAAGAAATGCAGTTCATTCGTCTCGGGGCACAGCTTCGGGTGCGCCGTGAACGCGGTCGTCAACTTGCCGCCGAAATCTTCGCATCCGAGCGTGTCGAGTTCGCGCGACAACTCCCAGGGAAAGTGGCCTTCTTCGAGTGCCCAGATTCGACCCGCGTGTGCGAGCACGTGAGTGTTCGCCGCACTTGCCGTCGGGTCGAACATGCACTCGGGGTCCATCGCTTCGAGACCCTTTTCGTACTTCGGTGTACGCACATAGCGATTGCGGTACCACTTGGCTTGCCCGCCCTCGAGGCGAACACCGTGAATCATTCCGTCGCCGAAGAACCAGTGGTCGGTCTCGCCCATCTTCGGGTTCGAACCGTTGCGCAGGTACATTCCGCTCAGGCTCTTCGGAATCGACCCGGTGACCCGCAGGTTCGTGTCGGTGATTTCGTTCGCCACGGGCGCGTAGTTGCCCCGCAGGAACCAAGGCTTGCGACTCTCGGTCGCGCGGTCATTCAACGTGTCAGTCATGTTTCCCCCACAGGGATTGTGACGCATCCGCATCGACCTCGCAACACGTAACCTCTCCGTCATGACACGCGCCAAACTCTCGATCCTCGACCTGGCGTCAATTGGTGACGGCGAGACCGTCGCCGAGTCCCTGGCCGGCTGTGTCGAAGTGGCCAAAGCAGCCGAAACTCTGGGTTACGAGCGCGTCTGGTACGCGGAACACCACAATTCGGAATTCATCGCCTCATCGTCGCCGGCCGTGTTGATCGCCCACGTCGCTGCGCACACCTCCCATATCCGCCTCGGAGCGGGCGGCGTCATGTTGCCGAACCATTCACCGCTCGTCATTGCGGAGCAGTTCGGAACTCTTGCCTCGCTGCACCCCGGACGCATCGATCTGGGGCTCGGCCGTGCACCCGGCACCGACCAAACCACGTTCATGGCGATGCGTCGCGACCCGCGTTCGTCGGAACGCTTTCCGCAAGATGTCCTGGAACTTCAAGCGTTCTTCAGCGACCAATCCAAAGTGGCAAACGTCGTGGCAACTCCCGGCCGCGGAACGCAGGTTCCGCTCTACATCCTCGGCTCGTCACTCTTCGGGGCGCAGCTGGCCGCAGCGCTCGGCCTTCCTTTCGCATTCGCTTCGCATTTCGCACCCGACTCGTTGTACCAAGCGATCGACATCTACCGCTCGAAGTTCACGCCTTCAGCGCAATTGTCCGAGCCTTACCTCATCGTCGGCCACAGCGTGATCGCATCCGATACGACCGCCGATGCTGAACGACAGTTTCAACGTCGCAGACGGACCTTTGCGAAGGCTCTGTTCAGTGCTCCGGGCAACAGGATGTCCGACGACGAAGCCGAAGCGTTGTTGTCGTCGCCGCGCGGCGCATATCTGAACCATGTCTTCACGTACTCGGCAGTCGGCACGGCCGAAGAATGCGCGGCAAAGTTGGAGCGATTCCAAGAGAGCACGGGTGCGAACGAAATCATCACCGCGCATCACGCCGATCGCACGGAATCACGCATTCATTCGATCAAGTTGCTTGCCGATGCGTGGCACACCGACGGTGCGTCGACTCATGCATCCGACAGCTTGTCGGCTGCACGCTGAACGATGTCACGCCACTCTTCGTCGGTCAGCGCCGCCAAGTCCGCACCGGTCGCGTAATCACCGATCTGCAGAACCATGATGATCTCGCCGAGACGGGCGACCGTCGTCCGACCCGTTGACGAGGCTTTGTCGAGCCCCGACGGCGGCGCCGTTGTCGTTCCCCAACTGACGGATTCGTCACCCACGTTCGGGCCATCGATCTTCCACATCTCCTGCGTCACTCCGGGCTCTTCCGTCCACTTTGCTCCGTCGCAGATGTTGACGACCGTTTGCACCCGTTCGAAATACTGACGCACATCTTCGTTGCGCCATGCCTGCAATCGCATGAGTCGCGGCATCTCCTTGCCTGCCGATTGCATCTGCATCTCTACATCTGCACCGGCAACTCCCGCGAGATCGGTCAATGTGGCTGCTTCGTCCTTCGAGGCCGGACACCACACCGAAGGGTCGATCGACGGATTCTCATTGGATCGTGTGGTGAAAAGGTCGCGCTGAGTCTCCTGCCAATCACCGGGCATGTCGGTGATACCCAGCAGTCCATCGGCGAGGCTGGCCGGCGACTTGTCGGCCGACTTCGCGCAAGATGCGATCCCGAAGACCAAAATCACGGCACTCGACAGATACCCGAATTTGAAAGCCTTCTTGCCCATGCGCGGGACCGTAACGACGATTGGCCCGACGCAAACAAAACATGGGTCACCATTTCCCAAGATGGCGAGGGAGAACTAGCCTCGACTTCTCGTGGGCTCAGATCAAACCGCCGGACATGAGTCGGTGGAACTTGCGCGACGCTTGTCGTCGCCGCAACAGAACGAATCACCGAACGATGAAAGTCACGACGGCGGACACCATGGCGTGGGCCACCAGGCCGGAACCGTCGCACTGGCCCTTGGTGCCCTGGGCGTTGTCTACGGCGACATCGGTACGAGCCCGCTCTATTCGCTGAAGGAAACCTTCACAGAAAAGTCGCACGTCATGTCGGTCGACCGAATCAACGTCTACGGCGTATGTTCGCTCGCCTTTTGGGCACTCATCATCATCATTTCGGTGAAGTACCTGATGTTCGTCATGCGTGCCGACAATCGCGGCGAAGGTGGCATCCTCGCGCTCACCGCACTTGTGATGCCCAAGAAGGGCACAGTCGCCAAAGCGGGCATCCTCGTCACGCTGGGGGTTTTCGGAACCTCGCTTCTCTACGGCGACGGCATCATCACGCCCGCAATTTCGGTCCTCAGTGCCGTCGAGGGCCTCGAAGAAGTTTCCAAGTCATTCACCAGCTGGGTCGTACCCATCGCAATCGTCATTCTGGTCGGACTGTTCTTGGTGCAGAAACGTGGAACCGGTGCCGTGGGCAAGGTCTTTGGCCCGATCATGATGATCTGGTTCGCGACGCTCGCCCTGCTCGGCCTGTCGCACGTATTCGACGCACCGGGAATCATCCAGTCGGTGAATCCCTACTACGCGTTCAAATATTTCACGCACGAGCCAAGTCATGCTTTCC
>JBEBAF010000186.1:0-3479 GCA_041159045.1 Actinomycetota bacterium | reverse complement strand
CGCGCTTCACGGCCGGTGGGCATGGCGCCGCGCCGTGCCACACCGCAATGAGCGATGAACCGTCGAAGGAACTCTTCACGTTGTCGGGCAGGTCGAGCATGCGCTTCATCTGAGTGGGCACGAGATGGACGTTCGTGCACGCATGCTCGTCGATCAATCGCAAGGCACCTGCAGAGTCGTACTTGTGCTGCATCACGACCGATGATCCGCCGACCATCGGAAGGAACGAAAACGCCCACTGCGCCGAGTGATAGAACGGCCCACACAACAAAGTGCGACCGGGTACGGGTAGCCAATTCGCGAAACCTGATGCAACGAGTTTCATGATGTCGGGCGTCATGGCCATGCCGCCCGACAGCGCGCCCTTGACTCCCTTCGGACGACCCGTCGTGCCGGATGTGTAGAACATCGGACCACCGAGCATTTGGTCGGTCGGCTCTTCCGGGGAACCGGCGACGACGACCTCTTCGTAGTCGACGTAACGAGCATCGGACCGCACACGGGCGTTGGCGTCGCACCGCATACCAACCACCGACGCGACGACTGCGCCGCGCGTGTCGAGCAATGCTTCGGCAACGGCGGATTCAAAACGCTGATCGACGAACACCGCAACTGCGTTTGCATCCGCGAACACATACGCGAGTTCATCGGCCACCCAGTGCCAGTTGACGGGAACGTAGGTCCAGCCGCCGTGTGCGCAGGCCTGCGCCAATTCGAACCATTCGCATTGGTTGCCGGCGACGATGGCGACCGTGTCGCCGTTCTTCAGCCCACGGGCACGCAGGCCATTCACGAGGCGATTGACCCGATCGTCCAATGACGCCCATGTGACCGTCCGGAACTCGTCGACGAGAGCCAACTCGTTCGGTGTGGCGACAGCGAAGTCACGTGTGAGCGTTGCCATGTTGATTCCCCCCGGGAGACGTCTGAACCGTCGCGCTGATGATAAAGGCTTTATCGTGATGGGGCATGATCCGCCTGCGCCAGATCGCCCTCGTGGCGCACGACCTTGACGCGGCGACCGCCGAGGCACGGCGGAATCTCGCTGTCGACGTTTGCTTCCGCGACCCGGGTGTCGGGGAGTTCGGATTGCGTAATGCGCTCTTCCGTATCGGCGACCAATTCCTCGAAATCGTGTCGCCCCAAACCGACGGGACAACCGCGGGGCGACTGCTCGAGAAGTTGGGCGGCGACTGCGGCTACATGGCGCTCTTCGAAGTCGACGATCTCGACGAGCGGATGGCACACCTCACGGCGCTCGGCGTGCGCGCGGTGTGGAGCGGCGACTTCCGACAGATTCGGGGTCGCCACCTTCACCCGAAGGACACCGGCGGGACCCTTGTCTCTTTCGACCAGCCTGATATTCCCGGAGCATGGCACTGGGGCGGCCCCGACTGGCGTTCACACGCACCGTCAACGGTTGCTGCGTCGATTGCTTCGGTCACAATCTCGTCGGCGCTGCCCGATCGGTGTCGTTCGCGATGGACGGAAATCGGCATCGACAACGGGGTCGAATTTGTCGACCTCAACACTCCCATCGACGTGCTGGCGGGCGTTAGTTTGGCTCCCATCAACAACGTCGATGTCGGGAAGACATTCCGCCTGTGCGGAGTCGACTTCACCTTCGTGCCCCCCATCTCTACTTTCTCTCCAACGGCCTGAATTGAACGAACTCCGCCCCTCGCCTGCCAATTCCGCAGACTTCCGCCCCGATGTCCAGGGCCTGCGGGCGATTGCCGTCGCAATCGTCGTCGCGTACCACGCCGGTTTTGTGCTCGACGGCGGCTTCGTTGGTGTTGATGCGTTCTTCGTGATCTCGGGATTCGTCATCACACGGATGCTTCTCCGCGAGGGATCAACCACCGGAAGATTCAGTTTCTCGAACTTCTATCTGCGACGTGTTCGACGCATTCTGCCGGCCCTCGCCGTTGCCCTCACCGGAACCCTGTTGCTCGGCATTCTTCTCGCACCTCTCGGAGCACAAACGACGACTGCGCGTACGGGCATCGCGGCGAGCCTGATCAATGCGAACAGTTACCTCACGAAGGCAGGCGGTGGTGGTGGCTATTTCGGAGTAGATGCGGCAGCCAACCCCTTGCTGCACACGTGGTCGCTTGCCGTTGAAGAGCAGTTCTACCTCTTCTTCCCTGCCCTGTTGGCGCTCGCCTGGTGGTTCGGCCGGCGCAAGCGACTCAACGTTCAGGCTTCGAGCAGCCGCCTTCTCGTTGGCGTCGTTGCCATCAGTTTCCTGTTGTGCATTCTGCTCACGGGCCGCCATCTCGATCCGTGGAGCTACGGGCGTCAGATCGCGTTCTACGCAGCAGCACCCCGCGCGTGGGAATTCGCAGCGGGCGCTTTGATTGCTTCGCTGCCACGCCAGCTGGGTGCAGGTTCGACACGAATGGCATCGACGTTCGGGGTGGCGGGTGTCGCGACGCTCGCTTGGGCAGCGTTGGCGTACAGCGACGCCACGGTGTTTCCCGGCGCCGCTGCTCTCATCCCGGTCGTGGGAACGATGTTGCTCATCGCCGCCGGATCCGCCGCGAAGAACCCCGTGTCCGCAATTCTCGGCACGCGCCCGATGCGTTACATCGGCGACATCTCTTACAGCTGGTACCTGTGGCATTGGCCGTGCATCGTTTTTGCGCACGCGATCGCGCCTGACACGGGGTGGGCACGTCCCGCCGCCGGACTCGCCTCGATCATCCCCGCCGCCGCCTCGTTCCGATTCATCGAAAACCCGATTCGCCATCGCAAGGCCGTTCCGGCACGGCGAACCATTGCACTGGGCCTCGCCTGTGTTCTCACACCCCTTGTCGCAGCCGGCGCGCTGTTCCTCGGTCACGATGCCCTCGGGCGTTCTTCTGCGGTGGAAGCTTTCGATTACCACGCCGACATGAAGCGCGGCTGCAGCCAAACCACTCCGCTCGGCATGCGGACACATGGCGATTGCGAATGGAAGGTTGCCGATGCTCGTGGCACGGCCGTGTTGATCGGCGACTCGAATGCCGGCCAATTCACCGAGGGCTTCGTCACCGCAGCGGGTTCGCTCAAGATGAATGCAATCGTCGCCACGAAGTCATCGTGTCCATTTGCGAATCTGAGACTATGGAACTGGAGCAAGGAAGACACGACCTGCAGTTACTTCGTGTCGAAGTCGCTTGCGTGGCTCGTTGAGAACAAACCCGACGTCGTTGTCATCGCGTCGTCGACCGATGGCTATGTCCGTCAGCCGTATTTCACGTTCCGCAATTCAACCCTCACCGAGTCGTACGTGACCCCCGAGGAAAAGGCCACGGCCATCTCCGACCGACTCACACAGGTACTCAACATTCTTCGCTACGCCAGAATCCGCGCAGTTGTCGTGCACAACGTTCCGAAATTCGACGAGTGGAAGCCAATCGCGATGCCACCGATCAAATTGCTCGGGCCATCGTCGTGGATCAACAAGACGATTCCGCGCGATGTGGCGCTGAGCA
>JBEBAF010000185.1:0-6168 GCA_041159045.1 Actinomycetota bacterium | reverse complement strand
GTTTCGTTGACGCTGCTCACCGGTACAGCCGTGGCGCAGGACAGCGAAGGTCTTGAAGAGATCGTCGTCACTGCCACGAAGCGCGAACAAACCTTGCAGGATGTTCCAGTCGCCGTGTCGGTCACTTCGGTCGAGGCCATCAACAAAGCGTCGATCCAAGACGTGACCGACCTCGCGTCGATCATCCCGTCGCTGCGCGTCACGACGCTGCAGACCTCGACCAACACCAACTTCATCATCCGCGGCTTCGGCAACGGCGCGAACAACCCGGGCATCGAGCCTTCGGTTGGCGTGTTCATCGACGGGGTCTACCGCTCACGCTCGGCGGGTTCGATTGGTGATCTCGTTGACGTCTCGCGCGTGGAAGTGCTGCGCGGTCCGCAGAGCACGCTGTTCGGTCAGAACGCGTCGGCGGGCGTCATCAGCGTCGTTACGCAGAAGCCGCAATTCGAAACCGGTGGTTTCGTCGAAGCGACACTCGGCAGCTACAACCAGCGAATCTTGAAGGGCAAGGTCACCGGACCGCTCACCGATACGTTGGCATACAGCCTCACGGGCGTGCTCAACCAGCGTGATGGTTACTTCATCAACCAGACTGACAACACTGACATCAACGACAGAAATCGTTGGGACGTTCGTGGTCAGTTGCTGTGGAAGCCGAACGACAAACTCGAAATTCGTTTCAGCGCCGACGACAGCAAAATCGACGAAGTGTGCTGCGGTGTCGCAAACATCGTGAACGGTCCAACGGGTGCACTCGCTGCCGCATCGGCGGGTCTCGCGCAGAGCCGCACCTTTTACCCGGGCACCGCCGGTGCTGGTAAGCCGTTCGATCGTGCGGCCTACCTCAACAAGCGTCCGGTCAACGTTGTCCGCAACAGCGGCGGCGACCTGCACGTCGACTGGGCCGTCAGCGATGCGCTCGACTTCACGTCGATCACCGCGTGGCGCAAGCAAGAAACCGACTTCGACTACGACTTCGATTTCAACGGCGCAGCGCTGGGCACCGTCAACCGCAACCTGGGCGATATCGAGACGTTCACTCAAGAACTTCGTCTCAACTTCGACAACGGCGGTCGGGTGCGCGGCCTCGTCGGCGGCTACTTGATGCGTGAAAACCTGTTCTACAGCAACGAAATCCGCATCGGTGCCAACTTCCGCACGTACGCCTCGTTCCTCGCCTCGGCAACGCAGCCGGGCGGTCCGAACCCGAACTTCCTCGCGGGTGTCGAATCGCAGCTCACGCCGTTCGGCGCGACGCTCGGTGGATCGATCTCGGCGAACTGCGCCGGATGTACGTTCGGCGCGGGCTCGTTCTTCCGTAGTGGCACGGGCAACCTCATCACCACGACGCAGGATACCGAAGCCAACACCGTGTTCGGCCAGCTCGACTTCGATCTCACCGATCGCCTCACGGCGACCGTGGGTCTCGCGCACACGAGCACCGACAAGGTCGTCGACTTCAAGCAGTCGACCAACGAAGTGTTCTCGTCGATCGATCTCGTTCGCCTCGGCTTCTTGTCGATTCAGGGCAACCTGCTCACGAACCCGGCGCTCGCGCCGCTTCGTGCGGCCGGCCTGCTGACGACGGCCGTGGCCAACGACATCGCCGATCGCGCGAGCGTCGCGGACGGTACGCGCGTACCTTGCGTCGCCACGGGCCTCCCGGGCGTCGGCTCGATCTGCAACTCGCTGCTCGGCTTCTACGCGCTGCAGTTCCTTCACCCGATCGTTCCGTTCAACGACCGCTCGAACGACGCCGAAGACACCTACACGCTCCGACTTGCTTACGAAGCCTCGGATTCCGTGTCGGTCTATGGTGGTGTATCGACCGGTTATAAGGCTTCGTCCTGGAACCTCTCGCGTGACAGCAAAGACCCGTTCACGGGCACGTTTGGTCGCTCGCCCCTCGGCGGCGCGGTCAATCCGTGGTACCCGCGTTTTGGTACGCGCAAAGCGTCGCCTGAGAAGTCGACGGTCATCGAGCTCGGCTTGAAGGCGCGCTGGGAAACCTTCGCAATCAACGTCGCGGTGTTCGATCAGAACATCAAAGATTTCCAGACCAACCTGTTCTCGGGCACGGGCTTCAACCTCGCCAACGCGGGTAAGCAGTCCACGAAGGGCATCGAAATCGATACCAACTGGCGCTTGAGCCGCCAGTGGCAGATCGACTTCGCCGCCACCTTCCTCGACCCGAAGTACGACTCGTTCGTCGGTGCCGAAGGCCCGAGCGGCCCGGTCGATCTCTCAGGCCAGAAGCCTGCGGGCATTCACGAGCAGAGCATGTCGCTCGGCGTGAACTACCTCTGGTCGCTGGGCGGTGTCGACGGCTTCGCTCGCGCCGACTACGACTACGAGAGCAACGCGCAGATCGCCGAAAACGTGGCAGCCTCTGTGGCCTCTCGCGAAGTCGGCACGCTGAATGCCAGCGTCGGCTTCAAGGCGGCAGGGTTTGACGTGCTCGTTTGGGGCCGCAACCTGAACGACGACAAGTACCTGCTGAGCGCGTTCCCGTCGGTTGCCCAAGCGGGCAGTTTCTCGGCCTACCCGAACCAGCCGAAGACCTACGGCGTAACGCTCCGCAAGACGTTCTGATTCAGTCCTAATCGGACCCGAACTGGGGCGGTCGTGGAAACACGACCGCCCTTTTTCTTTCCCCCTCAAAACCCCGGACTTTCCTGTTCCGAGGGTCAAAGGAAAAAGCGTTGCGTCGTTGCCACAGCAAGATTTGAGCGCCGATCAATTTTGGTGTTTACTTAGCGCTTCGGTTGCCTCGGCAACCTCATTTACCCGAATAAGATTTCTAGGGAAGGGCACTGCATGCACACTGTCAGTCGTTCAACCGTGATCGCATCTTGCGTCGCGGGTTTGCTCGCCAGCGCGGCCGGATTGGCGGCTCCGCAAACGTCGTCGAACACCTCCTCAGCGCAAGACCAGGGTCTCGCTGAAGTGGTCGTCACTGGTTCGCGCATCAAGCGCGCGGTCAACGCCGGTGCCTCGCCAGTGGTGGTGCTCACCAACGAAGACATCGCCAAAGAAGGCTTCCAGACTGTGGCCGATGCGCTGCAGACGTTGAGCCAGAACACCACGAGCTCGTTCACGGGTGATCTGGCGACGTCGGGCTTCTCGCCGAACGCGCAGGTGGTCAACCTGCGTAACCTCGGCCCGGGCTACACGCTTACGCTGATCAACGGTCGTCGTCCGGCGCAGTACCCGCAGCCGTATAACCGCGACAACAACGTCGTCAACGTTCGCGCGATTCCGTCTTCGGCGATCGAGCGTATCGAAGTGCTCACGGGCGGTGCCTCGGCCATTTACGGTGCCGACGCTGTCGCGGGTGTTGTGAACATCATCACGCGCAAAGATTTCGACGGTAACCAAGTCACGCTTACCGGTGGCACCACCGACGAAGGCGGCGGCGGAAACTACAATTTCACTTACACCGGCGGTCGCACGGGCGATCGTTGGAGCGCCGTGTACGCCCTGCAGTACAGCGAGTCCGACCCCGTGTTCGGTACGCAGCGTAAGCAGTTCGCCGACCTGCGTAACGGCCCGCTCGGTACGTTCGTGAATCCGGGTCTTTCGCTCGTCGCACTCGATGTGAACAGCGGACGTCCGACCACGAACCAGAACATCCTTCCGCTCTCGGACGATCTCTGCAATACCTACGGTTACTCTCGCCCCACTCCGGGCGTGCCCACGACGCGCGGTAACTGGTGCGGATCCTTCACTCAACCGGGCTCTCGCTCGATCGCGAACTACTACAAGTTTTACTCGGCGTATTTGAACGCCACCTTCGACCTCAACGAAAACACCCAATTGTTTGGTGGTTTTACGTACTACAAGTCGGATGCCAAGTCCTCGAGCGGTACGGAGTTCTGGGGTACCTCGGGTGATCGTTTCAATCAGACTTCGACCGGAGGCACCACGACTGCGTACTACGATCCGTCGTTCGGAACGCTGATCCAGTTGCAGCGCGTCTTCAATCCTTTCGAGCTCGGCGGCTCGGAAGCGGTGTCGACGTTGTATGACGAAGAGACCTACGACTTCACGGTGGGCGTGAAGGGCACGCTCTTCAGCGATTACGAATACGAACTGACGTACATGCGCTCGCAGTACGACTACCTGCAAGATCGTCCGCGTCTGCTTGCGAAGGCGATGCACGATCTGTTCCTCGGGCCCCGTCTCGGCTTCATCTCGGGCTTCCCGATCCACAACCTGCAGCGTTCGGTTTACACGACGCCGTTCACTCCGGAGCAGTACAAGTCGGTATCGACCCGTGTGCAGAACGTGGCGGATACCAGCTCCGAAACCATCAACTTCACGGTGTCTGGCGAACTCTTCACGCTGCCGCATGGTCCTGTGGGCTTTGCGGCCGTGCTCGAGTCGGGCTCACAGTCGGTCGATCTCAACAGCGATCCGCGACTCAACCCGCTGCGCCCGATCGACGAGCAGACGGTGTACAACCTCGTGAGCTCGGGCCGAACCACCGGTACCCGTGATCGCCTGGCCGCGGGCGTCGAGTTGCGCGTCCCGGTAATGTCCACGGTGACGGCAACCCTCGCCGGACGCTGGGACAAGTACGACGACATCTCGGCCGTCGACGACGCCATCACTTACCAAATGGGTCTCGAGTGGCGTCCGGTCGAGGATTTCCTCGTCCGCGGAGCCATGAGCACGAGCTTCCGTGCACCGGACATGCAGCTCATCTTCGCGGAAGGCGCTGCGTCTTTCTCGAGCATCCTCGACTCCTACTCCTGCCGTGCGGGCGTCGGCCCAGCAGCGGGTCGCGGTGTTCGTACGACTGCGCAGTGCAACGTGTCGGGTGACCCGACCATCTACACGACGCAGACGACGATTGCCGGCAACAAGCTCCTTAAGGAAGAAGAGGGTGAGTCGCTGACTGCCGGTTTTGTTTGGGACATCAACGACAACCTGTCGCTGACCTCGGACTACTACCGCATCAAGCTCAAGGACGCTTCTTCGCAGCTGAGCGCCAGCTTCTTGTTGACGAACGAAGCAAACTGCCGCTTGCAGCTCTTCCCCGATGGTCGTCCGTTCGATCAGGCCCTCGACTCGGCCTTCTGCCAAAACGTGATCGGACTGATCACGCGTCAGAGTGCGCCGGGAACCCAGCTCGACCAGACGGTTCAGCGCATCAACTCGGCGTACATCAATACCGCGCTCATCGACACCAGCGGTGTCGATACCACGGTGCGTTTGGTTGTGCCGACCGAGAAGTGGGGCACCTTCCGCTTCGACACGTCCTACTCGATCGTACTGACGGACAAGTACAAGCAGTTCGATGCCGATCCGCTGATCGACTATCGCGACAGCATCACGGGCTACAACGCTCGCAGCCGTGTTCGTGCGACGCTCGGTTGGGGTCTGCGTGACTGGAGTGCCACCTTGTTCGCCACCCGCATCGGCAGCAACGGCAACTCCGTAAACGCCGATGGCACCAACTTGGTGGGCACGGTGTATAAGGCGCGACTGCAGCCTTACACGCTGTACAACTTCCAGGTGGGCAAGCGCATCAACGACAACCTGCGCGCGTCGCTCACGGTGGTGAACCTGTTCAACAACCAGTACCGAAAAGATCCTAGCTTCACTGGCTACCCGTTCTTCGAGTACTACCTCGGTGCCGACCCGCTCGGCCGCCGTTACAACGCGAACATCAGCTACAAGTTCTGATCTTCGCCTGACTCGCGTTGAGGGGAACCCGGCTTCGGCCGGGTTCTCTTTTTTTGAGCCCGGGAAAATGCTAATTATTCGGGCATGACACTTTCACGCATCCTCTCGCGCCTCGTCGCGACACTCCTCCTCGCCCTACCCGCACTCGCTTGGGCAAACCCCATTCCGGTGTCCGACTTCTACAAGCGGCCACCCATGACGGGTTTTCAACTGTCGCCCAACGGTAAATATTTAGCGGCTGTGGTGCCCATCGGTCAGCGTCGTAATGTCGCCGTGATCGATCTCGAGACGCGTAAGGCGTGGCCTGTCACCTCCATCACCAAGCAAGATATCGGCGGTTTCGTGTGGGCGACCGACGATCGTCTGCTCTTTTTTCTCGACAACGAGGGCAATGAATCGCGGGGCATTTTTGCGGTAGACCGCGATGGCAAGAACCCCAAGATGCTCATCGAGCCACCCGAGTCACAGATGCGC
>JBEBAF010000184.1:0-4896 GCA_041159045.1 Actinomycetota bacterium | reverse complement strand
CACCGTCGGCGCCCCAGATGAAGCCGGAGATCGCAACGAGGACGGGGATGGCGATGGCACCTCTTGTGAGCATGTGCCGCGTGATCTGCGCCTCGGGGGCATCACCTTCGAGACGGGTAGTGAGGTTCCCGGGCGCAGCGTCGGCCATGATCACTTGCCCTCCCCCACATGTGCGTTGGTTTGGTGCGCGACTGCGCGCGCCGAACGTTCGGCCTCGAGACCCTGCATCTTGCGGTCGTAGCCGTACCACATTTTGACGAACTGGCCGATCGCGAAAAAGATCGTGAGCGCGATCATGAAAACGGGCGTGGTTCCGGCGAAATGATCGATGGCAAAACCGATGCCGAAGAAAACGAGAAGGCCGATCGCGGTTTCCGCACCTTGTCCGAGGCCCTCGTTTGTGCTGCGGGCGGCGGCCTGGCGCATGCGTTCGGGGTTCGGAAGGAGTCGCATAAGGGGGTTGATGGCCGCAGCGGATGCGAGCGGGCTCCGCTTGTGAAACCTTTAGCAATCTAGACGGCGGCCGCTTCCCACGCCAAGTTCAGCACGCATCAGCGAAAGGCGAAGATCGCACCAACCCAGACGGTGGCTGTGCCGGCGGACCACGAGGGCGAATTGACGGTGCCAGCCGACAGCACCTGACCCCCCGCAACGCCGACGCCCTGCCCAACCGAGCCTGCCGACGACGTCTCCGCATTTTCGAGGCTGAAGACGCCATCTGTCGACAACACAGGAACACTCGCCGAACGCACCGCAACGACGGAAATCGCATGGCTGTTCGAACCGTTGGTGACCAAGTCAGGAGTGGGTGTGAATGTGAGAGAGCCCGTGGCAGATGAGGAAACCGCCTGTGCGGTGGCGACAACCGGTGTGGCGGCGTTTCCGCGCTCACGTGCATAGCGAACGATGCGCACCGATGCACCTGTGCCGTTCGCAGCGGGATCAAACCGAACCGATGTGGCCGAGTCGGCGATACGCCACGCCACAAAGAGCCGCATCGCGTTTCCTCCGGAAAGACCGAGACTGACGAGTGACGACCACCCCGCCGGAACATTCGGCGCGTTCTGGCGACCACTCACCGACACCAGAACCAACACGTGACCGACTTGAGTACCCGATGGATACGGGACGTCGATCGGACCGCCTTTGCCCGTGACCGTAGGTCCAACCTCGGCGAAATAAAGACGCGGACCCACCAACGCATTGCTCACGTTGCTTGTCGGACGGGACCAGGTTGTCTGCGACTGCCGAATCAGCAACGGCTGCTCGGTGTACGTATATCTGGCGTCGGCTTGCACTGTTCGATCAACGCACGAAACCAACGAACCCGAGACAACCGGCGCATCACTCCCGCTGCACACATCGATCGTTCCATCAGGTCCGGACCGCAAAACCCGATAGTTGACGTTTGATCCGGACGACGTTGTCACCGAGGACCAACTCAACAGAGCATCGGCCCGACTGACTTGCGCAGAAACCACCGGCGCCACGCTCGGAATGAACGTAGCGCCGGTGAAGTTCTTGCTCGCATCAACGAGACGCGCCGAATGAACGGCGTGCGTCGTTGGAAGCTGTGACTGCGCCGCGATGAGCGCGAACACCGAGCCGATCGAACACATTGTGATCATCGGAAAGAACGTTCGCACCCGCCGCAATGCATCAGCTCCAGGTGATCGTGTTGCACTGCCGTCCCGCAACGCAGGCGAGAATCGGCTGGTTGCCGCTCTGCACCGCGTGGAACGTCAACGTCACCGATGCCGATCCGCCCTGTGTGGCGTTCGGAGACAGCAACGGCAACAGGTAGTCGATGTTGAATTGGAAGGTGTCGTCGGTAACCGCCGGCGAAGTACTGACCAACAGGTTCGACGCGGTCGAGCCGGCCGCCAAAGTCGTGTCGGTGCCCGCCGGGTTCTTGTACGTGGTGTTGTTCAGCATCGTGACGCCACCCGTCGACTTCACCAACACCTGCAACCCGTCCGAATTGGCCGTGTAGAGCGGAGTCGAACCCGCTGCCACCGCAACATCGACCGCGAGCCACGCACTTGCCGAGCCGGTGTACTTCACCTTGTAGTTGCACTGCGACAACGCCTGTGACCCCGACCCGTAGCTGGTCGACGAGTCGCCGGGCACCATGTTGGTGATCGCGCAAGTCGTACTGGTCGAGCCCAAACCGACCGTCACCGTCCCGGAGTTGAAGACGTTCGTCGCGCTCGTTTCAGTGGCGGAATACAGCGCACTCGTCGTGCCAACGACGAACGCCGTGGCAGCAGCAAACGCAGCCGCAACGCCGAGTACCGCAAACAACTTTCTGGGCGCGACCTTCTTGATGGATATGTCTGACAAATGACTTTCCTTTCTCGACGCCGTTCACGGCGTGAACGGACTTCTTGTTGGATTGTCAACTCGGGTTCGCGTCGACGGCTTCCTCTTCGCGCTTCGCCGCGGCCGCGTGGAACGAAACCAGAGCGATTTCAAAGAAGACGAAGCCGAAGAAGAACGTCGCCATGGTTCGTGGAGTCCGAAACGCAACCAACACGGAACCGAGTCGCGGCACGACGCGCGTGACCGTTCCTTCGATTCGCGCCGGATCGAGTGCACTTGCATCGGCAGCGTCGTTTGCGTCGCCCTTCGTTTCGAAATACGTCTGCCCACCCGCACTGGACCGCACCGCGACAATGCGATGCGTGATCAAGAAATGCGGGTTGTTCGACGCACGAAACGTGACGACGCTTCCGAGGCTGAGATTTCGTGCTTCGGTCGGATCCACCGGCTTGATGACGACGGCATCTCCGACGTGAATTGCCGGCGACATCGAGCCCGAGGTGACGATGAAGAGGCGACGGCCCGGAATACCGAGCCAACCCCTTTCACCACCCGTGAATCCGTGCGCAAGAACGAAAAACGAGACCAAAGCAGCAATCACCACCGTGGTGAAGACGATGCGATTGATCTTCGTTGCACGTGCGAGAACAACGGAAGCGTCGGGCATCCGCCAAGTACAACGAGCAGGCGCCGTACCCGAAACGACGTTCTGTACCGCTAGGAGTCACCGAATGTCATTGTTTCGGCGGAGGCTTCGTCCTGATCGGCTTCGATCGCTTGCTCTTCGCGTCGACGACGAACACTCGGATGAAGGACCGTGTACAGGCCGAGCGCGAGTGCACCGACACCAAAGGGTGCGATGTTGCCACCGGATGTCGAGATTGCCGGATAAAGGGCCATACCCGAGAGGAGTGCCGTCCACAACCAAAGAATGAGCACGCTGCGCCGTTGGCCGTGACCGAGATTCATCAGCCTGTGATGCAAGTGACCCTTGTCTGCAGTTGCAAAGCTCTGACGTTTGTAAGCGCGGCGCACGATGGCAAAGGCAACGTCGAAGATCGGCACGCCGAGAATCAGCAGCGGAATGAAAAGCGGCGCGAGGAAGAAATAGGTCTGGCTGCTGTAGTCCTGGGTTGCGGGGTCGGCGCGTCCTCCGACCACACTCGTCGACACGGCGAGCATGAGACCGAGCAACAGTGCACCACTGTCGCCCATGAAGATCTTCGCCGGGTTGAAATTGTGCGGCAGGAATCCGATGCACGCGCCGCAGGTGATTGCTGCAATCAACGGACCGATGTTCGGTTCGGCGAGAAGCCCGAGCTCACCGAGGTGACGGCTGTAAAGGAAGAAGGCAGCTGACGCGATGGCAACGATTCCAGTCGCCAGTCCATCGAGACCATCGATCAGGTTGATTGCTTCCGTCATGACCAGCAACCAGAGAATGGTGACGAGCGGAATCCAATCGTTCGAAAGAACGAAGACATCGAAATACGGAACGCGGAAGAAGAACATCGTGACACCGGTCCACACGAGAACGCTTCCGGCCACCACCGTTCCGGCCACCTTCGCCGGAGCCGAGATGTCGCGAATGTCATCGACGAATCCGAGACCGCAAATGAACACCGCAGCAACGATGACCCCGAGGGTTTCCGAGTTTCCGTTGAACAACGAATCGAAACGGTCCATCAACGATGCAAGCAGCAATGCTGCGAGAATTCCGATCAGCAGGGCGATTCCGCCAACGTCGGGAGTTGGCGTTGTGTGCACCTTGCGCGGATCAGGTTGCGCCATCCAGTTTCGTGCGGCGGCAACACGCATGATCACCGGGGTCACGGCAAAGGTGGCGAGACCCGCGCAAACCGCGACGACGAGATAGCCGGTTGTGTCGCCCATGTGTCTACGACATTAGAACCAGCGACCGGCGGAAGTACGCAGGTCAGGCAAGGACGTAGACGGGAAAGCGTGCGCAAAGCGCCGCAACGCGAGACCGAACCGCAGCAATTGCCGCCGCGTCGGTGCGGTGACGCAATGCAGTCGCAATCAACTCGGCGATTTCCACCATTTCGGGCTCTTTCATTCCCTGTGTGGTGACGGAGGGAGTACCGATACGCACTCCCGACGTGACGAACGGGCTGCGCGGGTCGTTCGGAATCGTGTTCTTGTTGAGCGTGATGCCCGCTTCGTCGAGAACGAGTTGGGCTTCCTTGCCCGTGAGTTCGGCATCGAAGGGGGTGAGGTCGACGACCATCATGTGGTTGTCGGTTCCGCCCGAAACGAGACGGAAACCCTGTTTTGCCAATGCTTCGGCCAGCGCGCTGGCGTTCTTCACGATCTGGTGGGCGTATTCGCGGAACATCGGCGTTGACGCTTCGCCGAATGCGATTGCCTTTCCCGCGATCGCATTCTCGAGCGGGCCACCTTGGCTTCCGGGGAAGATCGCCTTGTCGATTTTCGCCGCGTGCTCGGCCTTGCAGAGGATGCAGCCGCCGCGCGGTCCGCGCAGCGTCTTGTGCGTGGTGAACGTGACGACGTCGGCGAAGGGAACCGGATTCGGATGCGCTCCGCCGGCAACCA
>JBEBAF010000183.1:0-3425 GCA_041159045.1 Actinomycetota bacterium | reverse complement strand
CGTTCATGCTTGCCGCTCGTGCGCGTGGCATGGGAACCGCATGGACCACGGTTCACCTGATGATGGAACAGCAGGTTGCCGACATTCTCGGAATTCCTTTCGAAACCGTTCAGCAGGTTTGCCTGTCACCGCTCGCCTACACCAAGGGAACCGACTTCAAGGCCGCTGCGCGACCCGCGCCGGACTCGATCATCCACTGGAACGGTTGGTGATCAACCCCGACATTCGCCGCCACGCACTGGCGGCGACGGGGTTCATGCCTCCCGACGAGGGAGACGCGCTGCACGAAGCCGCTTTGCGGTTGACGGGCCGTGATCCGATGTTGCCGATCGTCGAGGTCGGTTCGTATTGCGGTCGTTCAACGGTGTGGCTCGGCGCAGCAGCACGAGAGCTGGGCACGGTGGTATTCGCCGTCGACCACCATCGCGGCAGCGAAGAAAATCAACCCGGATGGGAATGGCACGATGCGTCGCTCGTTGATCCGTCAACGGGACGTATCGATACGTTGCCCCACTTTCGTCGCACTATTCACGCCGCCGGGCTTGAAGACGTCGTGATTGCGGTCGTCGGCGAATCACCGAATGTTGCCCGCAACTGGGCGACTCCCATCGGAATGTTGTTCATCGATGGTGGACATGGTGTCGAGCCGGCGCGTGCCGACTACGCGGGCTGGACACCGCACGTTGCACGTGGTGGCGTGCTTGCAATTCACGATGTCTTTCCGGATCCGGCGGATGGCGGTCGTCCTCCGTATGAAGACATCTATCTTCCGGCAATGAACAGTGGATTGTTCACCGAAGTGGGTGTCGAGGGAAGTCTGCGCATCCTGGTGCGCAACTGACGGCTACGGCTCAGTGATCGAGATAGCCGTGTTTGAACAACCGCGAACCCGGTGATCCGACACTGATTGCATCGGCGGCGAGGATGATCGCCGCGCCGGTGTAGGCGGTGCGTTCGTCGGCGGGGAACGAGATTCCGCCGGGATACACGAGCCCGGTGAGGTACGAGCCGTCGTCACAACGATGAGGGCGTGTCCACGACAAGAGCTTGACCGCGGTGTCGGAGTCGCCGAGCGCCGAGTGCGCAAGCGAGCATTCTGCGGTTTCTGCCGCAGTGATCCACGGTTCGTCGCTGACGCATCGGATGCCGAGTCCGTCCATTGCGAAGGTTGCCCACAACGATGCAAGTCGGTCCTTGGCCTGCGTGCCGTCCATGGTTCCGGTCATGACGGGGTAGTACCAGTCCATGGCCCAACGATCTTTTGGTTCGAACGCCGAAAGATTCGTGCGCACGACCGTGTCGATTGCATCGGCTGCCCGCAGATATTTGTCTGCATGGTCGTCGACAAGGGCCGCGAGCATGGCGCCGCAGCGCAGCGAATGGCGGATCGACGATGAGCCGGTGAGAAGCGCGTAGTTCCACGGTTGATCGTTCACTTCGCGCGCCCACAGGACTGTGCCGTCGCTGCGTCGATGGGCAAGCACCCAATCAATTGCAGCGCGTGCAACGGGCCACAAAGCACGAATCGTCGCGAGGTCGCCCGAACAGAGCCAGTGGTGCCAGAGTCCGGCCGCAATGTAGGCACACACGTTGGTGTCGAGTTTCGGATCTTCGATGTCACCGTTCGGCAGGTAGTAGTTGTGCCACGAGCCGTCGGCGCGCTGCACGTTTGCCAGCCATTCATAGGCGCGACGTGCCTCGTGGTGAAGACCAAGGGTGTCGAGTGCCATTGCGGTTTCAACGTGGTTCCACGGGTCGCAGTGTCCACCGTCGAACCAGGGGATCATGCCGTTCGGAAGCTGCAATGCGGCGATGGAATGTGCCGTTGCCAGAAGCTCATCGTGGGTGATGACACCGGGAATCGTGAGGTTCTGCGTCATTTGTGCGCACCTACGGCCGCGCCCTTGCGCGCGTACACGATGTAGCTCTTGCCGAGAACCGGACTGAGTACACGTTCGGCAACCTGCATGCTGCGCGGGCGTTTGATGATGTCCCACTCGAGGAGTCGGCGATACGCGGCAACGGCGCGGTGAGTTTCGTTCTTCGGGCCGACGGCGCAGCGCAGCCACCAGTACGGGCTGTGCAGCGCGTGCGCATGGTGCTGACCCGTCACGTCGAACCCGGCGGATCGGAGCTTCGCCTTCAATTCGGTCGCCGAATAGATGCGGACGTGTCCACCCACCGATTTGGGTGCGTGGTATTCGTCGCTCAACATCCAGTTGATTTTCTCGGGCCACCACGTGGGAACCGTTGCGCCGAGCATGCCACCCGGCTTCAAGACGCGGAAGAGTTCAGCAATAGCCGCAGTATCGGCCTGAATGTGTTCGAGAACTTCGGAGGTGACGACGCAGTCGAAGGTGTCGTCAGCGAATGGCAGGCGCGTTGCGTCGCCACGGAGCCCGGCGACGAACTTGTCGGGCGTGATCTCGCCGGCCGCGGCCATTGCGGCGAACGTGTTGCGCGTGGTGACCACTTCGTCGTTCGCGTAGTCGAGTGCCACGACGCGCGCGCCGAGGCGTGCCGCCTCGAATGCGTGACGACCGAAACCGGCACCGGCATCGAGCAACAGGGCGCCGGGTCGGAGTTCGAGGCGATCGAAACGGAGCGTCAGCATTCAGTTCTTCCTGCGACGGGCCCGATTGTGCGGCATGTCGAGCACCTCGCGGTACTGGTCGACGGTGAGTGCGGCGCAATGCTTCCAACTCCAACGTTCAACGACGCGTTGGCGCCCGTTGGCGCCGATGCGGGCCCGGAGTTCGGCATCGTCGAGACCACGGCGAAGTGCTGATGCAAGGGCATCGGCATCGCCGGCCTTGCATTGCAGGACCGTGTCGCCGTCGGTTCCCGTGACCTCGGGAAGTGCGCCGCCGTCGGTTGCGACGAGGCAGATGCCGGTACACATCGCTTCGATGGCGGGCAGGCTGAAACCCTCGTAGAGGCTGGGGACGACCGCGAGTTCGGCCTGCGCGTACAACTCGACGATGCGCTCGTCGGGAACACCGGACACGAAGTCGATCACGTCGCGGAGGCCGAGTGAATCGATGAGGTCGGCGCTCTTGCCCGGCTTCGGCTTGCCGATGATGGTCAGGCGCACGTCGCGTTCCGTGCGTAGCTTCGCCATCGCTTCGAGCAGGTAGGACAACCCTTTCAGGGCTACGTCGGCGGAAGCCGTGGTGATGAGTTGGCCGGGCTTTCGTGCGACTTCGGGAAGTGGTCGGAAGAGATCGGGGTCGACACCGACCGGCACGAGACGCATGCGGTCGAGCGAAACACCCATGTCATCGTGGATGTCCTTGATGGAATTCTCGCTGACGACGACGATGCGGGGCATCTTGGATGCCACGCGCCCCTGCATCTTGACGAAGGAATACCAACGACTGATTCCGAAACGCTTGTATGCGCTCTTCGTGTGGCTGAGTTCGAGC
>JBEBAF010000182.1:0-5931 GCA_041159045.1 Actinomycetota bacterium | reverse complement strand
GGTTCTCGCCTGTGCGCAGCAATCCCACCCGTCAGCCCCCATGGGCTGAATCTTGCGATCAGGCGGTTCACACACGATGCCTTCTCTCTCACTTCGTACACCGATGCCCGCACTGCCGACTTGATTTCGTCCGCAGTCGAACGACGGTTGAACATCATCGTCTCCGGTGGCACGTCAACCGGCAAGACCACTCTGCTCGGAACAATCGCGTCACACGTTGCACCAACCGAGCGCATCATCGTTCTGGAAGACACGAACGAACTCCACATTCGTCATCCACACACCGTGCACCTCGAATCGCGGCCGCCGAATGCGGAAGGAGTAGGTGAAATCACGCTGTGCGATCTCGTGCGGTGTTCACTTCGTCTACGCCCCGACCGTCTCGTTGTCGGCGAAGTTCGCGGACCGGAAGCTTTCGACATGCTTCAGGCAATGAACACGGGGCATCCGGGTTCATTGTCGACCTGTCATGCGAATTCTGCCGTTGATGCCCTTCACCGAATCGAATCGATGATCCTGCGATCGGTCAGCAATTGGCCACTTCATTCCGTGCGTTCATACGTCGCTTCGGCAATCGACATCGTCATCCACCTCGAACGCAGCGCCTCTGGCGATCGGAATATCGCCGACGTGATACGAGTCGACCGCACTCTCGCAACCGACGGTTCGTACGTCACATCATCGCTCATCGGTGATTGAGATCGAGGACATTCAGGTGCACATGGTGCGATTCCGATCGATCACCCGTCTCCTTGTGCTTCGCAGGATCTCTCCCGCGCGTTCTCACCCCGGCGAAGCTCTTCTCCGGGGCTTGATCTCGAAACTCCCATCTCGCGTGAAACGCGGGCAGGAGTCCTATGAGGTTCGTGGAGCCGACTTCCTTGAAATCGTCGATCGACACGTCCAACTCGGATCATCTTTGCGCGGTGCAGTTGTCCGGGCCGCCGACGAATGCTCCGGTGGTCCGACTGCTTTGCGTGTGTTGTTGTTGCACTGCAGAACCGGGGCGCCACTCGATTCCGAAGAAGTCATTGCAGACACTTCAATGCTGAAAGACGACGATGCGTTTCTGGTCAGGTCGATCATTGCTGCGGGTGCCGGTGGTCCTGCAGCATCGTTTTCCCTGCAGCGCGCTGCGTGGGCTCTGCGCGAGCGACAGGCCATTCGGCTCGAACGGCGCACGTATGCCTCACAAGCGGTTTTCTCCGCGCGGGTTCTTTCGTGGCTACCGCTGGTCTTCGGAACAGTGATGGCATTCACGAACCGCTCGGTGCGATCGGTCTATCTGGGTGGCCCGGCAGGAATCGCTTGTCTCACAATCGGATTGTTGCTGAACGGTGCAGGGCGACGTTGGATGCGGAAGGTCACATGTTCGTTCAACTAACCGAGCGAGTCGGATTGCATCGACCAAGGCAAATCAACTCGACGGGGTTCGTCGAATTCGTCGATTTGCTCGTGGTCCTGCTGAAGAGTGGCAAGACAACCCATCAGGCGCTCGAAACCATTGTGCGGATCGGTGCCCCCGATTCACGGGTGACGGCCGAACGCATACTCCGCCGTTGCGAATCGGGCGAGCGACTCGCCGACGCCCTCGCAGAACTTCTCGACATGTTCGGATCGGCCGCACTCGGCATCGCGAATTGTCTGTCATCCGCCGAGCGCGATGGTCTACCCGTTGCACCGGTTCTCGACAGGTTGATCTCGGAATCGCACGCCGAGCGTCGTCGACTCGCCCAGGCCGATGCCGCAAAGCTTCCCATCAAGCTCGCCTTCCCCTTGGTGTTGTGCGTCCTTCCCTCTTTCGTCGCCCTCACCGTTGTGCCGATTCTCATCGGCGCCTTGTCGTCCCTCGACTTGGGATCCATCCCCCACTGATCCAGCTGAAAGGGCTCATATGAAAACTCTCTTTCGATTCCGCAATCGTCTACACGCCTTCGTCCACGGCGATGACCCCGGTCAGGCAACAACGGAATATGCACTCATCCTCCTCGCGGCCGCGGTCATTGCGGTTCTTGTCATCACATGGGCCACGGCTGGTGGCGGTGCCGGGCGAATCGGCGATCTTTTCGACTCGGTCTTCGATGGGGTGCTCGACAAGACCTCCGTCAGCCCTGTCACCACCGTGAAGCCCTAACTCCGTGTTCGGGGCGAGAGAATCCGACAAGGGCCAGGCCGCCGTCGAGCTGGCCCTTGTCCTCCCGCTTCTCACGGTCTTCACGATTTTCATTGCTCAGTTCGCGGTGGTTGCTCGCGATCAACTCGCCATCTGGCAACTGGCACGTGAAACAGCGCGCGATGTTGCGTTGTCAATGACGCCCAGCGAACGAGCAGATCAGCTGCTCGCGACACTTCCCGAGGGCAGCACAATCACAATTGACGATTCAATCGTCACTGTCGCACTGTCACGTCGCTTTCACATGTCGATCGCAGGGTTCGGTTTCATTCACCCGACCACAACACTTCGTGCAGGGGTCAGCATGGCCCTCGAACCAGGGGTAGCGTTCGATGAAGATGTTGGAAATCAAATGCGCTGACGACAACGGGCAACGAGTCATTCGCTTGTACGGCACCATTTCTCTCGCGTCAATCCCACAATTGACCGACGCCTTGACCCGCGAGCTTCGCGGAACCGAGGCGAATGAAGTCGTGGTGGATGTCGATGGCGTCGACCTTCTCGACGATGCCGGAATCGGAATTCTCATGGGGTTTGCCGCGCGCGTTCGTTCAACCAATCGTCGCATCGTGGTTGTCGCATCGATACCTAGAATCGCACGCCGGCTCGAGGAAACTCACTTCGATCGCGCAGTCGATGTTGCCGCATCAATCGCTTCGATTCCGCGCGCACCTCGGTAGAACTCGTGTCTCGCACCATCCTCGTGTTCGGTGACCAACTGAACAGGAACATCGGCGTACTCGCCGGCGCCGACCCCTCTCGGGACGCAGTTCTCATGATCGAATCCGCCGGAAAAATCGCGTCCACCCGTTGGCACAAACAACGACTGCATTTCTACGTGTCCTCGATGCGCCACTTTGCGAAAGAACTCGAAGGCGAAGGCTTCACCGTCCATTATCGAAAGGTGTCGTCATTCCGTGACGGACTCGTGGAACACCGACGCTCGCACCCCGAATCCGAAATCGTCGCCACCGAACCGAACAGCTGGAACGCCAGACAATTGCTGAGAAGGGTCGGCGTCACCACGCATCGCTCCGATCAGTTCCTCACGCATCACGAGGATTTTTCCCGATGGGTCGACGACCGTCGTGGGCAGGGCTACAAGACCTTCAAGATGGAGGACTTCTATCGACAACAGCGCATTCGTCTGGGGATTCTTGTCGACGGCGAGACCCCCGTGGGTGGCCGATGGAATTTCGACGATGAAAATCGACAACCTCCACCGCGCGACGGACACGACCGCTGGCCCGAGCCACAGCGATTCTCCCTCGATGCGATCGATCAAGAAGTAATTGCCGAGTTACCGGACGACACCGTGGGTGCCGATCCAACTGGCACCTGGGCCACCACGCGAGAAGATGCCTTGGAACGTCTCGCCTTTTTCGTTGATCGAGTTCTTCCACTTTTCGGACCACACGAAGATGCGATGCTCACCGACAACTGGCATCTCGCGCATTCGCTGCTCTCGCCGTATCTCAACAACGGACTACTTCTTCCTCGCGAAGTCGTCGATGCCGCTGAACGAGCATTCCGTGCCGGAAACGTTGCGATCGCGTCGGTCGAAGGCTTCGTCCGGCAAATCATCGGATGGCGTGAATACGTGTGGGGTCTCTATTGGATGTGGATGCCGGGATATCGGGAAGAAAACGCTCTCGACGCCGACCTCGATCTTCCACCAGTCTTCACCGACGGCGATACCCGAATGAACTGCGTTGCGCGAACGCTCCGATCGATCGACGACTATTCATGGGCGCATCACATTCAACGCCTGATGATCCTCGGAAATCTGGCTCTGACAGCCGGAATCAATCCACAACAATTCACGAACTGGATGTCGCGGGTGTTTGTCGATGCCGCCGAATGGGTGATGGTGCCGAATGTCGTCGGAATGGCACTTCACGCCGACGGCGGTCGCATGGCAACCAAGCCGTACGCATCGGGTGGCGCGTACATCGACAAGATGAGCGACTACTGCAAAGGTTGCACGTACAACCGCAAGTTGCGTACCGGCGACACGGCATGCCCGTTCACGACTCTTTACTGGGATTTCCTCGATCGCCACCATGATCGCTTCGTTCGCAATGCGCGAGTTGCCACACAGGCCCGCGCCTCCCGCAAGCTCGATGATCTCGCCGAGGTACGGGAACGAGCCATCGAGGTGCGCAGGAAACTCATCGACGGAACACTCTGAGGTAGATCCATCGTCGGGATCGTAAGGATTCGTGAAGAATCGGAGCCGGTGGAAGGTACCCGACCTGTTGCAATCGGTACCGTTGTCGGCATGGCGACAAGCTCGAACAATGCGCCCGGCGATGCTCTCCACGTTCTCGTTGCGGAAGACGACCCGTCGGTTCGTTCCGCCGTCACGCGGGTTCTCGAGCTCGAGGGTTACCGAGTCACCGCGGTGAACGACGGCGCCGCGGCATTGTCGGCTATCACCAAGACTCCCCCGGATGCGGTCGTCATGGACGTCATGATGCCCTTTGCCGACGGCTTCACGGTGTGCAAAGAAGCACGCCTCCGCGGCTCGCGAGTGCCGATTCTTCTCCTCACCGCGAAGCACGAAGTCAACGATCGTGTCGCGGGCCTCGATGCCGGGGCTGATGACTATCTCGTCAAGCCGTTCGCAATCGACGAATTGCTGGCGCGCGTTCGTGCACTACTGCGTCGACGTGTCGTTGCAGAGGATGCGACCGTTCTGCAGGTCGGCGATCTTGTTCTCGATTCTGCTCGTCGCGAAGTCCGTCGCGGCGACCGCGAAATTCAACTCACGAAAACCGAATTCGACCTCCTCGAGGCATTGATGCTGCGTTCCGGACTCGTCGTGTCGCGGGAACAGTTGTATGAGGAAATTTGGGGCTACGACTTCGAGACCGGTTCGAAATCTCTCGACGTGTACATCGGGTACCTTCGCCGCAAGACCGAAGAAGGTGGCGAGTCCCGCATCGTCTTCACGGTTCGTGGCGTCGGCTACACGGTGAAGGCATGACGCTGCGAAAAAAGCTCTCGCTTGCGAGCGGTCTGATCGCATTCATCACGGTTGGCGTGTTGGCAACCAGTGCGTACCTCATCGCAAGCCATGAACTTCGTTCGCAGGTCGATGATTCACTGCATGCACGTGCCGACACGATCGTTCGGGAAATCAACAGGGCGCTGCAGCGTCCCGATTTTCTCGGGCGGCAGCGTACGCCACTCGGTCCAACTCTGCTACAGCCAGAATTTGATGCCATCACTCAGGTTGTCGGCACCGATGGCACGATCCTCGCGTCGATCGGCCCGGCCGAACTCGCGGTCACACCAACCGACCTTGAACTGGCAGCCAGCCAAACACCGAATGTCAGTCGTATCATCAACACCACGGTCGACGGTAAGTCGTATCGCGTCTTCTCGCTCAGCCTTCCCGCCGGCGGAGTCCTTCAGCTTGGCCGTGACATCACCGACATCGAAGATGCCCGTGCGGGTCTGCGCACATGGCTCGTGGTCATCGGCATTGCAGGTGTGCTGTTGTCGGCCCTCGTCGGTTGGTTGATCGCCCGGCGAACGAGCCGCCCCATTGAACAACTCGCACAATCCGCCGACGAGATCGCCAAGACGACGAACACAACCGATCCGATCAGCATCGATGCATCAGGAGAGGTGGCGAATCTCGTTTCCAGTTTCAACACGATGTTGTCGGCACTCGGTCGAAGCCTCGCCCAACAGAAGCAGCTCGTCCAAGACGCGAGCCATGAGTTGCGGACTCCACTCACAAGCCTGCG
>JBEBAF010000181.1:0-5984 GCA_041159045.1 Actinomycetota bacterium | reverse complement strand
GGCACGACGATGGTTGTCGGTTCGCCGTACGTCGCCGTTCGTGGAACCGCCGAGGCGGGTGTTGTCACCGTGTACGGCCGCGACGCAGCCGCACTCGAGTGGACGAAAGTCACCGAAATCGCAGCAAAGACACCGTACGAAGAGGGACACTTCGGAATGTCGGTTGCGTTGTCGGGTGACGGCAACACGATGGTTGTCGGTGCTCCGCAGCAGAACGCAAAGGGCACGGTCACCATCTACACCCGCGTCGACGGTGAATGGAACGAGGGAACGAACCTTCTGATTCCGCTCGCCGTTACCGGCGACAATGCGGGCTATTCGGTTGCGATTGCGAACAATGCGAAGGTCATCGCCGTTGGCGTTCCCTATCAGGACGTCGCCAAGTCGGGTACGACGTATCGCAATGCGGGACGCGTGTGGGTGTACGAGGATTCTGCCGGTGTGTGGGTGTTGCGCACGATCGCCGCACCGAGCATTCTCCAGGCCGATGAAAATTTCGGCGCGGCCGTTGCCCTCTCCGGCGACGGTAGTGACCTCGTCATCGGTATGCCCGGATACGACATGTACAGCGAAACCAAGAAGGCCGTTCAGGACGCGTCGGGTCGCAGTGAACTGTTCCGCCGTAGCGGCAACCTCTGGTCGTTCTCTGCACATCTGTCGGACGCTTCGACGATCGTTGCGAGTGCTGCCGTTGGTACATCGGTCGGATTCTCGAGCGATGGATCCACCATCGCGGTCGGCGCACCGGGTTACGACTCGAACGTCAGTGACGTTGGTGCCGTCATCACCTACAAGAAGGTGAACAACGGTTGGGAGCGCACCTCGACCTTGACGAGTGATGCATACCCATCGTCGGGTGCGGGTCGATCGGTTGCCGTTTCATCGAATGGCGAATACATCGCGGTTGGCGCGGCCGGCTACAACGCGGGCGACGGTGCCGTGCTGTTGATGTCGCGCACGGCCACCGGTTACGAGGCTTCGCGTGCGTATTCCGATTCATCCGATGCGGGCAATGGCATCGAACTCGGTCGATCGGTTGCGATGTCGAGCGATGCCATGGTGGTCGCAGCGGGTGCGCCGTCGACGGCGAATTTCGCTGGCGCTGTTCGCATGTTCGATCGTTTCACAAAGCCCGATGAGCCCACCGCGGTGACCGCAACCGCGGCAAGCGGATCAGCGCTGGTTGCTTGGACCGCGCCGGCAAACAACGGTGGCCTCGCCCCGAGCTACACCGTCACATCGAATCCCGAGGGTAAGACCTGCGTCACCGCCGCGACATCGTGCGTGGTCACCGGGCTGACGAACGGCGTGGCGTACACGTTCCGCGTGTCGGCATCCAACGCTGCGGGCAGGAGCCAGGGTTCGCTGCCGTCGGCCGCGATCATGCCGCTGGCAACTGCTGCATCGATCGGCACTGCTCCCGGTGCGCCGCTCGAAGTTGCGGTCGTTCCCGGTTGGAAGCGCGCGACCGTTTCATGGAAGGCGCCGATCGTTGACGGCGGCCAACCCGTGCATACCTACGTGGTGACCGCTGCACCGGGTGGACAGACATGCACGACCTTCGGTGCAACGGCCTGCACCATCATCGGCCTGAAGGCGAAGAAGCAGTACTCGTTCAGCGTGGTTGCGATGAACGCGGTGGGCACGAGCGCCGCCGCATTGACCGAGAAGTATGCACTTCAACCGAAAGTGTCGCTGAACGGTGGACCAACGGCTGCACGTTTGGCCGGATGGCAGGGAATCGCAAGTGGCATCGGTGAGATCACCAGCATGAAGCTCATCGGCAAGGCCGCGAAGCAGAACTGCAAGATCACCGGTGGCAAGTTGGTGGCCAAGGTGCCGCAAGCCGACTGCAAGGTGAGGGTGACGTCGAAGTACGTGAAGACCCTCAACCGCACCGTCGTCATTCATACGGTGCGCCGCTGACGCGAAAGACACGTGAAATTGGCCCGGGTTCGAGATGAACCCGGGCTTTTTTCGTTGTACGGTCACGAGCATGTTCGGACACAAAAAAGTCGAAATGGTGTCGGCCGCCGATGCGCTGCCGGGGCGCACCGATCAATCGATGCCGGTTCCCGCGTCGCACTTCATCAACGGCAATCCGCTCGTTGGTCCGTGGCCCGAAGGAATGGAAACCGCGGTGTTCGGGCTCGGTTGTTTCTGGGGAGCCGAGCGCAAGTTCTGGCAGACCGATGGCGTGTGGTCGACCGCCGTTGGTTACGCCGGTGGTTACACACCGAACCCCGCATATGAAGAGGTGTGTTCGGGTCTCACCGGCCATACCGAAGTGGTGCTCGTGGTGTTCGATCCGAAGGTCGTGGCGTACACGCAACTGCTTGCCGTGTTCTGGGAATCGCACAACCCGACGCAGGGCATGCGACAGGGCAACGACATCGGCACGCAATACCGCAGCGCGATCTACACCATGTCCGACGCCCAGCGCGCGGCTGCAGTTACAAGCCGTGATGCATACCAAGTGTTGTTGACCAAGGCGGGCTACGCCGAAATCACAACCGAGATCGCACCGTCAACCGAGTTCTTCTACGCCGAGCCGTACCACCAGCAGTACCTCGGCAAGAACCCGAATGGTTATTGCGGCTTGGGCGGCACCGGCGTGTCGTGCCCCGTTGGCATCGGCGCTGTAAACGGGAACTGAAGCGCGACTTCGAACGACTTGAGGGGAAAGTCCCCCCCAAGGATCGGAGTCATATGAAAGCAAAGAAATTGATTGCTGCCCTCGGAGCGGTGTGTGCCCTCGGTGCGTTCGCGGCAGTTTCACCTGCCAGCGCACACGTATCGGTGTATGTGGCCGGCTCGAGCGGGCTTGCAGTGAACACCGACGCGGCGAATGCAACGTATGTCGTTTCGTTTGCGCCGGGTCATGGCTGCACCGGGCCACGAACAGCAGCGAACCCGGACGGCGCCTATGACACGACGAGTGTTGAAGTGTTCTTGCCGCGCACTGCGACCGGCACGTTCATCCTCCCAGAGGTGCGTGTTGTGAACAAGGGTGAATACAAAGCAACGATGAAGACCGTTGCCGATCCGACCGATGCAACGAAAAAGCGTGTGAGCTCCATTGTCTTCGACAATTTCGTGCTCCCCGCGGTGAACGGATACGCGGCACGTGACACGATCATGCTCGACATTGCAGTCAAGTTGCCCACGTTCGCCGCACTGAAGGCCGCGGGATATGCGGTTGCCGCCGGCAGCACGTCAACGGCTGTGGGTGCGAAGATCTACTTCCCGACCATGCAGTACTGCGATGTCACCGGTCAGGGTGTTGGGAAGCAGGCCGCCACGTCGACTCCCGCATCGGTGACCGACACGGTCGACCCGGCATGCAACACGAACGATGCGATTCAGACCACGCTGTTCGATGATTGGCAGACCGACGGAAACACACCCAGTTTGACCATCGGCACTGCAGTCGGAACCACGGCAGTGCCCTCTCTCGAATTCACGGGGAACAAGCCAACGGCCACGGCTGCAACTGCTGCGACGTACTGTTCGGTTGTCACCGGGGTCAATGTTCGTGGCCTGGCATTGCAGGGCAACTTCACCGCACGCGTTGCGAAGAAGGCCGGCGTGAGAATCGTCCTTGATGCTTCACCAACGCTGGCCGGTAAGTCCTACAGCGTGACCACCGCCTCGGGAACCGTTCTCGGCAAAGTGAAACTCGACGAGCGAGGAGACGCGGCGGTGACCCTGACGAAGAAGGCCGTCAAAGCCGTGAAATCCGGTGATTCACTGAGGCTCTATGACGGAACGATACTGCTTGCGGCGGCGACAACTGCATAGTTTTCGTCGAGTTCTCCGCAGGGGTTTGCTCCTCGGTTGCGTGGTGATGGCGTCGGCTCTACCGACGCCATCATTCGCGCACAGCGTCCCCTTGCATGCTTCGGCGCGCAACTTCACGCCGGCTGCAAATTCGGTCGTTGCCGCAGCACCAATCGCGGGGATACTTCTGGGCGAAGAGGGCCTCGGAAACGGTCCTCACGATTTCATCGACGTTTTCGACGCGCGTGGTGTCACCCATTCCGGAGGAACATCGGGCCGCGCATCGGGTGATCTCAGCATCATGTCGACACCGTTGTCGGCAATGGCGAAGGGTTGGTACGCGGTGCATTGGAATGCCGAATCATCCGATGGGCACATGGCCGGTGGTGACGACGGATCGTGGTGGGTGTTCGGCATCGGGACGAAGACCGTCACCACGGCAACGAAAAAGTTGAGCTTCGGCGTCGATGTGAAGATGAGCCCGTTGCCTGCGTCACTATCGGCCACCGTGAACGGCTTGCGTACGGGTTCGCGAAAGTTGACCTTTGCGAAGACAACCGCAGCAGTTACGACGGTGCGCTTGACTCTCATGAAGTCCGGCGTGGCGAATCTGGTTGGCGCACAGTTCGACTGGGCGGTTGGTTTCGACACGAAAGCCAAAACTTCGTACGCGCTGGGCGCCCTGCCGTTCGCCGGTACTTACCGGATGACGGTGCAAGGCACCGTTGGGTCCGTCACCGGAGTCTGGCGATCCGAAGTGACTGTGTCCGCATAGCAACTACGCAGCTGCAGTGACCAACTGTTCGGCGGTCGGCTTGCGGAAGATCGCGACCATCACGAGGCCCGCCAACAACACGGTGATCGACACGTAGGTCCAGCCGTGGTGCACACCGGTTGCAATGTCCTTCGACTTCGCCGCTGCGGTGAGCATTGCGCCCACGATGGCAAGGCCGAGTGCGGCGCCCACCTGACGTGCGGTGTTCGACAGTGCAGAGCCCATCGCGAAACGCGTATGAGGTAGGTATGCGGTTGCAGCGCTCGAGAACGTGGAGATGCTGAAGCCGATACCGATACCGCTGATGAACGTGTACGGGAAGAAGTGCGTCCAGTACGACGGTTCGCGCACCATGAAGATGTTCGTCAGTGCCATCGACACACTGAAGATGAAACAGCCGAGACCAATGACCCTGCCGTGGCCGTAACGGTGTGCGGCCTTGCCGGCGGGTGCCGCAACGAGCGCAGCCATGAACGGGCCGGGCACCGCGGCGAGGCCCGAACGCAACACGCCGTAGCTCCACACGTTCTGCAGCCACTGCGTGTTGATGAAGATCATCGCGTAGAAGCCCGCCGAGAAGACGAGACCGGCAACCGTTGACGCGGTGACGAACGGAAGCTTGAGAAGGCGCAGGTCGAGCACGGGAACGGTGGCGCGTCGACACGTGATGACGAAGAGGAACGACGCGACGGTGGCCGCGGCGAGGATGCCGATCGTGGTTGGCGTCAACCAGCCCCATTCGTCGCTCTGCACGATGGCGAGCGCGACGAGGCCGACGCTGAGCACGGCGAGCAACGCACCCGGCACGTCGATCTTCTTGTGTGCCGTTTCGTCGAGGCTTTCACGCAGGTAGCGCACGCTGATGAATGCGGCGATCAGACACACGGGAACGTTGACGAAGAACACCGCGCGCCAGTTGAAGAGATCGATCAGCCATCCACCGATGACCGGGCCCATCGCTGCTGACAATCCGCCGACGGCACCCCAGATGCCGATCGCCGCACTGCGCCGCTCGACGGGGAATTCCGGCAGCACGAGGGCGAGCGAAGCAGGCGACAAGATGGCGCCGCCGATCGCCTGGATGACGCGCGAACCGATGAGCATTTCGGGGTTCTGCGCCACGGCGCACAATGCCGAACCGATGGCGAACAACACGAGGCCGCGGATGAACGCCTTCTTGCGGCCGTAGGCATCGGCGAGACGGCCCGCGGTGAGAAGTGTCGCCGCATAGGCGATGTTGTAACCCGAAAAGAGCCAGGTCAGTTCGCGACGGCTGTCGGAGCCGAATTCACGGAGCAGCGACCCGAAGGCGACGTTGAGAATCGTGACGTCGAGCGAGACGAGCGCGATGCCCGTCGACGTGAGCGCGAGTGTTTTCGCGCCGCGGGACATGGCCATGTGGTTACCCCCAACCGTTTTGGCGGATGTC
>JBEBAF010000180.1:0-10101 GCA_041159045.1 Actinomycetota bacterium | reverse complement strand
TACACCATGCATGTACTGGCAACGGCGCTCTTCGATCGGCCGGCGTTTTCCACATGCGTCGGCCACGGCGTCGTCCTCGGCGACGACGGGCAGAAAATGTCGAAGAGCCTGCGCAACTATCCCGACCCGATGAAGGTCTTCGACACCTACGGCGCCGATGCGATGCGTTGGTACCTGCTGTCGTCACCGATTCTTCGCGGTGGTGACTTTTCCGTCAGCGAGGCGGGTATTCGCGAGACGGTTCGGCAGGTCTCGTTGCCGATGTGGAACACCTGGTACTTCCTCTCGCTGTATGCGAACGCCGAAAACAGGCAAGGGGAGTGGTCGGTTGACAGCACCAACGTGCTCGATCGTTACATCCTCGCCAAGACGCACGATCTTGTCGTCAATCTGACGACACAACTCGATACCTATGACTTGTTCGAGGCGTGCGCCACCGTGCGCTCGTTCATCGATGCGATGACCAATTGGTACGTTCGGCGCAGTCGCGACCGCTTCTGGGCCGGTGATCAGGATGCGTTGAACACGTTGCACACGGTGTTGCATGTGCTGTGTCGTGTCGTGGCGCCGTTGCAGCCGTTGTTGTCCGAGCAGATCTTCCGCGGATTGACCGGCGAGCGGAGTGTGCACCTCACTGATTGGCCATCGGCGGACGAAATCCCGGCCGACGCCGCCCTTGTTGCCGCCATGGACGCGGTTCGTGATGTCTGTTCGACCGCGTTGTCGGTACGCAAGGCCCACGGACGCCGTGTCCGACTTCCGTTGCGCACGCTCACGGTTGCTTCCCCGGAAATGGCTTCAGCTCGGGCATTCAGCGACATCATCCGCGATGAAGTCAATGTTCGTGATGTGGTGTTCACGACCGATGTCGACGCGGTGGGGAAGCGCGAACTTCAGGTATTGCCGAAGGCTCTCGGCCCGCGCATCGGCGGCGAAGTGCAGAAGGTGATCGCTGCAGTCAAGGCCGGTGACTGGAACCTCGATGGTGATGTTCCGATTGCGGGCGGGGTGCGTTTGAACGAGGGCGAGTTCACGTTGAAGCTCGTTGCGGCCGAGGGGAGCGCCAGCGCGGGCCTCGCGACCGTTTCGGGAGTAGTAGTCCTCGATGTCGAGGTGACGCCCGAGCTCGAAGCCGAAGGTGTCGCCCGCGACATGATCCGAACGCTCCAGCAAACCCGCCGGAGCCTGGGGCTCGATGTCAGCGATCGGATCGCGGTGTCGATCGATGGTCCGCCTGCAACCCTTGCCCAGCTTGGTGCTCACGTCGAAATGATCGGAGCCGAGGTTCTGGCAACGGCGGTACAGCTGTCCTCCGGATCCGGAGAGCCGCAGCATGTCGAGGTGCTCGAGAGCGGTGAAGTACGCGTTTGGGTCTCTCGCGCGTCCTAAACTCCTCGCACCACGACGGCGAGTAGATAGGCACAGGTGATGGCTGCAAAGAAGCCGGTCAAGAAGGCCGTGAAAAAGGCCGCGAAGAAGCCAACCGCGAAGGCACCAGCGAAGAAGCCGGTCAAGAAGGCCGCGAAAAAGGTCGCAAAGAAGGCGGCTCCGAAGAAAGCAAGCCCGAAGAAGGCGGCCAAGAAGCCCGCATCGAAGCCAGCGACGAAGAAGCCCCAAGCCAAGGCCCTGACGGCGCAGCAGAAGGCAAAGGCTGCCGCTGCGAAAAAGAAGGAAGAGGCCGCCCGCAAGAAGGCGGTCGCGGCGCAGAAGAAGCGTGTCGCAGCTGAAAAGGCCGCACGCGCCAAGGCGAAAGCCATCGCCGACAAGGCGAAGGCTCTCGCAAACAAGGCAAAAGCCGATGCGGCGAAGGCCAAGGCCCTCGAAGCAAAAAAGAAGGCCGCCGAAAAGAAGGCTCTGTTGAAGGCTCAGGCCGATGCAAAGAAAGCCCAGGCAAAGGCCAAGGCCGATGCGCAAAAGGCCCAGGCGAAAGCAAAGGCTGAGGCACTGAAAGCCCAGGCAAAGGCCAAGGCCGAAGCTCAGAAGATCCGCGACGCAGAAAACAAGCGCAAGGCGGCCGAACGTGAAGCGGCTCGTCTTGCCAAAGAGGCCGAGCGCAAGGCTGAAGCCGACCGCAAGGCGGCCGAACGTGAAGCGGCTCGACTTGCCAAAGAGGCCGAGCGCAAGGCTGAAGCCGACCGCAAGGCCGCAGAAAAGCGCAAAAAGGCGCTCGAGCGTCCACCCATCGTCAAGGGTCCGTCGCAAGACGGCGTCACCTCTACCAAAGAGTTCGATCTCAAGTTCCTCTTCGGTCAGCGTGAAGCGCTTCTCGAAGAGCGCATCAAACTCGTTGGTCAGGCGACTCGCCTCGAAGACGAGGCCCACCAGTTGATCGAAGATGCAGAAATGGGCGACGTGCAGTTCGATGACGAAGGCGGGGAAGGCGACACGATGGTCGTCGAACGCGAACGCGATCTCACGTTGTCGGCGCAGGCACGCCAGACAGTCGAAGAGATCGATGCTGCTCTCGAACGCATCAAGGTTGGTGAATACGGTTATTCATCGCATTCCGGCAGGCCGATTCCGCGCGAGCGGTTGAAGGCAATTCCGTGGACCACCGAACTCGTCGAAGAGCGCGTCGGAGGCCTTGGACGCCGGTGAGTTCTCTGCGTCGGGTCACCCTCGTGACCGCGCTCGTGATGGTGTTGGTCGATCAAAGCACCAAGCACTGGGCGCTCAACCACCTCGCCGACGGCCACGTCGACAACATCGTGGGTTCGCTTCGGCTGAACCTCGCCTTCAACACCGGCATGGCATTTGCCAAAGGTCAGGGCATTGGGCCGTTCATCGCCGTTGCGGGCCTCGTCGTCATCACCTTTCTGCTCGTCGGTCTGCGGCGAGAAACGAAACCCGGTGCGATATTGGTCGGGCTCGTAGCGGGCGGGGCGGCCGGCAACATCGTTGATCGTCTGTTCCGGGGCGAAGCGTGGTTGCACGGCGCGGTTGTCGATTTCATCGACCTGCAGTGGTGGCCGATATTCAACATCGCCGACGCCGGAATCGTCGTGGGCGCGGGCGCGCTCGTCGTGTCGTCGTTGTTGCCGCAGCGGGACCAACAAGACGACGCATCGTCAACGGAGACACGGTGATCGAGGAAGAAATCCCATCGGCATTGGCCGGTGATCGTCTCGATCGAGTCGTGGCGTTGCTTGCCGACCTCAGCCGCGCCCAGTCGTCGGCACTCATCGAAAACGGTGGAGTAACGGTCGACGGCATCGTTGCGATTGCAGGCAAAGTGAAACTCGAAGTTGGCCAGCGCATCACGATCGATCCTGAAAGAGTGCCGGGAAAGGAAGCACCAGCTGCCGACCCTTCCGTGCAGGTGGACGTCGTTTTTGCTGATTCCGACATTGTCGTCATCAACAAACAGAACGGGCTGGTGGTGCACCCGGGCGCGGGCAACGCAGGTGGCACGTTGGTGAACGGTTTGCTTGCTCTGTATCCCGAAATCGCTTCGGTTGGTGATCCAATGCGTCCGGGAATCGTTCATCGGCTCGACGTCGGCACAACCGGTCTCATGGTCGCAGCACGTTCACAGGCCGCGTACGAATCCATCGTCGATCAACTTTCGCGACGCGAGGTCCACCGCGAATACCTCGCCGTTGCCGTCGGCCGCTTTGATTCGCCGAGCGGGGTGATCGACGCCGCGATTGGCCGTGATGTTCGCGACATCATGAAGATGGCCGTGCGTGTCGACGGAAAGCCGGCACGCACTCACTACGAGGTCGTTGCCGAATACGTCGAGCCAACCGTTGCATCGCTGGTGCGTTGCGAACTTGAAACGGGTCGCACCCATCAGATCAGGGTGCACCTCGCCGCAATCGGACACCCGGTGGTCGGTGATGCCACGTACGGTGGTGTGCGGGCAGCATTGCCGTTCGGTCGACCCGCACTGCATGCGGCGCGATTGTCGTTTTCTCACCCAACATCGCACACCGAAGTTGAATTCGAGTCGCCGTTGCCCGACGACATGACGCGCCTCTTGGCGAGTCTCAGTGAGGGTGATTGATTTCAGGCCACGGCGCGTTGCCGCGCGCAGCATCGGCGATGCCGGCCAATGTGTACTGCTCGAGATGGTGGCGCATGTGCTGCCCTGCGGCATCCCAAATCGCCAACAACACGCACTGACCTTCGTGGCTGCAGGCTCCGTCTTCGTGGGGCTGACCGAAGTCGCCGACGGTGATCGGGCCGTCCACCGCCGAGATGATTTCCGAGAGCTTGATTTCATGGGGGTTCTTTGCGAGCACGTACCCGCCACCGACGCCGCGTTTCGAGCGAACGAGGCCAGCGCCTTTCAGCGCGAGAAGGATTTGTTCGAGATACGGCTGCGGCAACCCGGTTCGTTCGGCGATGTCGCGCACCGACGTTGGTCCGGCGGTGTCGGCGTGGAGGGCGAGAGACAACAACGCTCGACACGCATAGTCGCCTCTGGTGGAAACACGCACGGGTTCATCGTAGAACGTCGCGGTGTTGCGTTCCGTCATCGTCGGCTGGTTCAATCGAGTGGTGACGAATGCGCCGCCGTCCCCGATGTTGCCCCGCTACGGCAACGGGGCACTGACCGACGTCATGCCGTGGATACTTGGTGCCTCGCTCGGCGCTTCAGGCGTATCGGCGAAGATGCCCGACTGGATGCCCGACCATGATCCCGACGTTCGTCAGCGGGTCGTGCTGCTCATCGATGGTTTGGGCTGGAATCAACTGCGCGCCCGCGAGGCAATCGCGCCCACACTGGCGAACATGCGCGGGTCTGCAATCACGTCGGTTGCACCCACCACCACGGCGTCTGCACTCACATCGCTGAGTACCGGGATGTGTCCGGGCGAGCACGGCATCGTTGGCTATCGCATGGACATGGGCGAAACGGTGATGAACACGCTCCGCTGGGGCGACGAGCGGGGAGACCTCCGCCGCACATACCCACCCGCCGATGTTCAGCCGTGTGTCCCGTTCATGGGAATCAAGGTTCCGGTCATCTCGAAGGCCGAGCTCGAAGACACCGGATTCACCGAGGCGCATCTTCGCGGCTCGCGTCCGTGTGGTTGGCGTGTGGCGTCCAGCATTCCCGTTGTCATTCGTGACCTGCTCGCGGCGGGCGAGCCGATCGTCTACGCGTATTACGACGGAGTCGACAAGGTTGCGCACGAACGAGGTTTTGGTGCGTACTACGACGCAGAGTTGGCAGCGTGCGACCGCCTCGTCTCCGACATCCTCGGCTCTCTCGTGCCGGGAACCGCCTTGTACGTTCTGGCTGATCACGGTCAGGTGCAAGTCGGAAACAACATCGTCGTGCAGCCCGACAGCGTCATGCGTAGTGTCGCCAAGCAGTCCGGTGAAGGTCGATTCAGGTGGTTGCACGCACGACGCGGTGCCGAACGTGATTTGATCGACGCTTGCATCGACGCCCATCGGGATCTTGCGTGGATCGTGACGAAAGAGCAGATGATCGACGAAGGTTGGTTCGGTCCGGTGGTGCGACCGGCTGCGTTGCGTCGTCTCGGTGATGTAGCACTCGTGCCGCGGGTCGACGTCTCGTTCGACGACCCGGCTGACGGAGGCCATTTCGTTCTCCAGTGTCGCCACGGCAGCATGACACCGGCCGAAGTCGAGGTACCTCTGCTCGTGCACGTGTCGTGATGCTGCTCTAGGGTTGGGAAAAGATTGGATGTGACATGAGCGAAACCCCCGAAATTGTCCAGACAACCGCTGCACCGAACAATGATGCCGCGATGCAGATCGAGCCTGAAACGATCACGGAACCCGCAAAGGTGATGCGCATCGGATCGATGGTGAAACAGCTTCTCGACGAGGCCCATGCAACGACGCTCGACGAACCAAGCCGCGAACGAATGGCCGAAATTTACGAGCGCTCAATCGTCGAATTGTCCGAGGCGCTGTCGCCCGACCTGCAGCAGGAATTGCACATGCTTGCGTTGCCGTTTCACGAAGGTTCGGTTCCCACCGAGGCCGAATTGCGCGTCGCGAAGGCGCAGTTGGTGGGTTGGCTCGAGGGGCTCTTCCATGGAATCCAGGCCACGCTCTTCGCGCAGCAAATCGCTGCGCGTCAGCAGCTTGAACAGATGCGCCAACTGCCCGGCGCTCCCGGCCAGGGGGTGGGCGGCGAGCCAAGTGGGCCATACCTGTAAGACGCGTTTGCGCAGGTAGCCGACTCGCGACACCCGTTTGGTATTTTCGGGTCCCTGACCCGTCATGCCTGACTCCTTTACACACCTGCACGTCCACACGGAATTTTCAATGCTCGACGGAGCATCGCGTCTCGACGAACTCGTGGGTGCGGCGGTTGCCGACGGTCAGCCCGCCCTCGGAATCACCGACCACGGAAACATGTACGGGGTCCTCGATTTCTATCGCGAGTGCAAGTCGCAGGGAATCAAGCCGATCATCGGCACCGAGGCCTATATGGCTCACGAGTCACGGACGGAACGCCCCGCTCGCCGCGGTCGTATCGACGACACGGGCGGCGACACCGAAGGCGGCAGCAAGCTCTACTACCACCTCACATTGCTGGCCGAAAACAACGTGGGGTACAAGAACCTCATTCAGTTGTCCAGCCTTGCGTTCCTCGAGGGCTACTACTACAAGCCCCGGCTCGACTGGGAATTGCTCGCAAAATACAGCGAAGGGCTCATCTGTTCGACCGGTTGTCTTGGTGGGCACGTGTTGCAATCGCTGCTGCGTGGCGATCAAAAGGCGGCGCTCGAAAAGGCGGCCCGTCTGCAAGACATCTTCGGGAAAGACAATCTCTTCGTCGAAATCCAGAACCACGGGATTCCCGCGCAGATCGAAACCAATCCGCAGCTCATCGAAATCGCCCGCAAAATCGGCGCACCGCTGATTGCCACCAACGATTCGCATTACACGCATCGCGACGATCACACGGCGCACGACGCACTGCTGTGCGTGCAAACCGGGTCCATGTTGTCCGACCCCAATCGTTTCAAGTTCGAAGGGGAAGAGCACTATCTGAAGTCGGCCGCAGAAATGCGGCATCTCTTCCGTGAAGTTCCCGAAGCTTGCGACAGCACACTGTGGATAGCCGAGCGAGCACAAGTCGACATCGAATTCGGCAAGGTGCATCTGCCCGAGTTCCCGCTCCCTCGCGGATTTGCAAGCGACATCGATTATCTCAAGCACCTCACGATGGATGGCGCGAAAGAACGTTGGGGAGAGAAAATTCCCCAAGACGTTCTCGATCGTCTCGGCTATGAACTCAAGGTCATCGCCGACATGGGCTTTGCCTCGTACTTTCTCATCGTCTGGGACCTCATCAAATATGCGCGCGATCACGACATTCGCGTCGGCCCCGGGCGCGGTTCGGCAGCCGGCTGTGCGGTCGCGTATTGCCTGCGCATCACTGACATCGACCCCATTCGCTACGACTTGTTGTTCGAGCGGTTCCTGAATCCCAGTCGAATTTCGATGCCCGACATCGACATGGACTTCGACTCGCGTTTTCGCGACGAGATGATTCGTTACGCGGCCGAGCGTTATGGCCGCGACCACGTTGCGCAAATCATCACGTTTGGAACGATCAAGGCGCGCAATGCCGTGCGCGATGCGGCCCGCGTCTTGGGGTATCCGTACAGTCTCGGCGACAAGATCGCCAAGGCCATGCCGCCTCTCGTGATGGGGCGCGACACTCCGCTCAAATACTGCTTCGAAGAAGTGCCGAAGCATCGCGATGGATTCCGCGCGGCAAGCGAGTTGCGCGACATGGTCAACTCGGATGCCGACGTCAAGCGCATCGTCGAAGTTGCAATGGGTCTCGAAGGGTTGAAGCGTTCCGATGGCATTCACGCCGCCGCCGTGGTGATCACCCGCGATGCCCTCACCGAGTACCTGCCGATTCAACGCAAGCCCGAGGCAGGACAAGACCCCGACTCCGCTCCGGTTGTCACCCAATACGAAATGCACGGTGTCGAAGATCTCGGGCTTCTGAAGATGGACTTCCTCGGCTTGCGAAATCTCGACGTCATCACCGACACCGTGAAGATGGTCCGTGAGTCGGTCGACTCCGACTTCGATATCGACACGATTCCCCTCGATGACCAACCGACTTTCGACCTTCTTTCGCGCGGCGACACCATCGGCGTGTTCCAGCTGGAAAGCCCGCCAATGCGTGCCCTTCTGCAGTCGCTGGCTCCCAACAGGTTCGACGACGTTGCTGCCGTGGTGGCGCTCTATCGGCCGGGTCCGATGAGCGCGAACATGCACTACGACTACGCCGACTACAAGAACAATCGCAAGAATCCGGACTTTTTCCACCCCGACGCGCAAGATCTACTCGGCGACACCTACGGGCTCATGGTGTACCAGGAAAGTGTCATGCGAGTGGCTCAGAAATTCGCCGGATACTCGCTGGCCGAAGCCGACAACCTGCGCAAGGCTTGTGGCAAGAAGATTCCCGAACTCATGGCGAAAGAGCGCGACCGATTCGAATCGGGTTGCGCCGATGCCGGTTACGGCGGCGAATTGGGACGTCAACTCTTCAACGTCATCGAAAAATTCGCCGACTACGCGTTCAACAAGAGCCACGCTTACGGCTACGGACTCATCGCTTACCAAACGGCTTATTTGAAGGCGCACTTTCCGGTGCAATACGCCGCGTGCCTCCTGTCCAGCGTCAAGGGAAGTTTCGACAAGAGCGCCGTCTATCTTGCCGACGCACGGAAGAGTGGCATCGAAGTTCGAAATCCCGACATCAATGTGTCGCGCTCCGACTTCGTCGCGCTCTCATCCGAAGACGGCGCATCAAAGGTTGTCAGTTTCGGTCTGTCGGCGATTCGCAACGTTGGCGAAGGTCTGGTCGAGCATCTGCTGCGCGAACGCGACGAGAACGGGCCGTATGCCTCGTTCCACGAATTCGTCGAACGGGCTCCCGAGCAGGTGCTGAACAAGCGAACCGTCGAGTCCCTCATCAAGGCCGGAGCCTTCGACAACCTCGGGCACAGTCGGCGCGGACTCTTGATGGTCTTCGAACGCATCATCGACACCACGGTCGAACGGCGTCGCGAACGGGATCGCGGAATCATGAGCCTCTTCGGCGAAGAAATGTCGGGTGACCCCGGATTCAGCGACCGCATCGAAATCCCAACCCTTGAATTCGACAAGACCGATCAGTTGCGCAATGAAAAAGAGATGCTCGGTCTGTACATCTCCGACCATCCATTGATGGGTATCGAATACGCGTTGCGGCGCAAGGTCGATTGCACCATTGCCGATGCTCGTGAACGCGATGACGGTGCATTCATCATCATCGGCGGCGTCATCACGAACCTTGCCCGCAAGTACACGAAGCGTGGCGACCAAATGGCGGTATTCGTGCTGGAAGATCTCGAATCAAGCATCGAAGTGACGGTCTTTCCGAAAACGCTCGTTGAAATCGGACATCTCTTGGCCGACGACTCCATTGTCTCGATTCGTGGCCGCCTCGATCGGCGTGACGATGCGCGCGTCGGGTTCATGGCACAGAAGGTGGAAGTCCTCGAAAATCTCGGAGCAGCCGGCCCGCGGGCCGTGCGGATCGTGCTCTCCGCATCAGCCGTCGACGAAAGCACCATCGAGCGACTGAAGGTGATCCTCACCGAGTTCCCGGGGGACTCCAGTGTCTATCTCGACCTTGGCGGGAGGATCGTCAAATTGACCGAGGCCTTCAATGTCAATGTCGACAAAGCCATCGGTGACCTCAGGGTGGCCTTCGGCGACGGTGTCGTCATCGAATAATTCAGGCTGAATTCCCGCAAATGGGGGTGTTCGGGCCGCGACGAGCCCTGCCACGTAGGGGATGGGCAATTTCGCTGGCAGACTATTCCGCCATGGCATTAGAGGTCGAGACCCACGATTCCTCAGCGCTGACCGACGCCGACCTTGACGAAATGGCGTCGATGGGCGGAGGGTTCGACATTGGACTTCTTTCCAAGGCGAAGGAAGACTGGGTTTTGAGCACCACCGCCCGTGTCGACGGCAAGCTCCACGGGTTCACGTTCTCGACCCTCGAGCGCATCGGCGGAACGCCGTGCGTCCTCCTCGGCATGATGAGCGTCAAGCGTTCGACCAAGCGCGACACCGTTTTGAAGGGCCTGA